>CAYHCR010000397.1:0-4610 GCA_964354895.1 uncultured Myxococcales bacterium
CTACAGCGACTTTCACCTCGAAGAGCGCGTCGTCCATCGCTCCGTCGGCGGCACGGGCCTGCGTCGCGGCGGCGCCACCGAGCTGCTCCTGCGCAACTATCCGAAGCTCCCGGCCTGATCATCGCGGCGCGTCGGACTGGAAGATCGGCGCCGTTCGCGGAATGCTCTCCGCCACACAACGCTCCCGACACTCGAGGTCCCATGAAGGGGCTGCGCGCCGCGTTCAAGATCCTCGTCTCGCTCACGTTCATCGCCGCGATCGCGCTCGGCGTCGGCTACGGCGCGATCGCCCCGGACGTGCCCCTCTGGAAGGACGTGGGCGAGCTGCAGCGTGAGCTCGCGGCGCAGGCGTCGGCGGTGCGTCAGGCGGAGCTCGACAACGCGAAGGAGAAGCCCGACCAGGGCCGCTTCAAGCCCGAATTCGAGCAGCCGTTGCGCACCGCCGCGCAGCTCTCGCCGCACGTGCTGCACGCGCAGGTCGCCGCCGACGGCTGCCCCGAATACGCGCTCGTCGACAAGGAGACGGGGCCCGCGTGGACGCTGCGCGTCGTGGGCTTCGCGACCTCACGCAAGGCCGGGCCGCCGGGGCCGGGCCGCTGTCAGCTCTCCTACGCGGCGGGCATCGCGGCGTTCGTCGGCGTGCCGGACGGCGCCGCCCGCGCGCTCGCCGCCAACCGCATCGACGCGCTGCTCTCCCGCGACGAGCTGCTCGCGACCTGGCTCTCGCTCGCCTGGTACTCGACGGCGACCTACGGCGCGGGGGACGCCGCGACGCGCCTGTTCGACACGCCCGTCGAGCGGCTCGATCCGGCCCACGCCGCCGAGCTGCGCATGGCGCAGGACACCTTCCCTGACGTGCAGAACTGCGTGAACCCCCAGCGGCTCAAGGCGCGGCGGGATCACGTGCTCGAGCAGCTGCGCGCGTTCGCGCTGCTCAAGGACGCCGAGGTCGAGGCGGGCAAGAAGCAGCCGCTGTCGTGCCAGAAGAACGAGGGGCTGCGGACGAAGGGGAGGCGATAGGGCTCGTCGGCTGCGGAAGTGTCCCCTGTGTCACCGCGCGCGGACGTCCTCGCCGCGACTACCGCCGGCGAAACTTCCCGTCGACCGCCGTCGCCTCGGCCGCGGTCTCACCGGCCGCTTCGGTCTCTGCGTCCTTGCGGACACGCGCGGCCTCGAGCTCCTCGAAGGAGGGCGCGGCCTCGTCGACGTAGATCTCCTCGTCGTCCTTCTTCACGACCGGCAGCGGCGCGTTCTCTTCGGCGAGCGACTTGCCGTCGACGAGCACCTCTTCGGGCTCGTTCCTGCCCTTCTTGCCCTTCTTGCCCTTCATCAGCGGCGCGAGCTCCACGGCCGGATCGTCCTTTGGGACGATGTCGACGTCGGTGAGCTCCGCCTTCGTCGGGGCGCGGATCTTCCCCTTGAAGGCCTTGCCGGTCTTGAAGTCGAGGATCTTGCCCTTGTCGTCCGCGGCGAGCGCCGGCGTGGCGACGAGGAGCGAAGCGAGCGCGACGAGCGCGAGGAGAGATCGAGCCATGGATCGATCGTGCGAGCGAGCCCGCCGCGGGTCAACCGGGCGCGGGTCGGTCGATCGGCCGATGCGACGGCTCACTCGCACCCCGACGGATCCTGCGCGCAGCGCACGTCGGAGCAGGCGATGCCGTCGACCGGCGCGCAATTGCGGCCGACCATGCAGTAGCCGACGTTGCCGTCGTTGACGCAGACGATCCGGTCGGCGCCGCGGCAGGTGTCGTCCTGGCCCGGCACGCAGCGCTGGCGGGAGATCGAGCAGCGGCCGTCGGCGCCGCAGGACTGCTGCGGGCAGTCGCTGTCGGTCACGCAGCTGCAGAAGCCGGAGAGATCTCCCTCGCCCACCGCGCAGCGCCCGCCGCAGCGGCCGACCTCCTGGCCGTCGGCGATCGCGCAGCGGGAGCCGGCGGGGCAGCCGGCGTCGTCGCGACACTCGCTGCCGGTCGGCACGCACTGGCCGTCGCCCTGGCAGGTGCTCTGCGTCAGGATCAGGACATCATTGCAGGAGAGGCCGTTGGGGCAGGGCTCGCCGCCGCTGCAGTCGACGCCGCAGAAGCTGGCCCGGCCGGCCGCGTCGGTCGTGTCGATCAGGCAGAAATTCGGGCCGTCGGAGCCGCACGCGTTCTGGCCCGGCTGGTTGATGCAGTTCTGACAGTAGGGGCCGCGGCGATCGCGCTCGCACGCCGCGAGGCCCGCCGGTTCGGGCGGCGGCAGGCAGCGCTCGCCGAGGCCGCAGGTCGCGTCGTCCGCGCACGTCCCCGCCACGCACGCGCCCACGAAGCAGCTCGCGCGATCCTCTTCGCTCACGCCCTCGCACTCGCAGGGAACACGTGTGTCACCCTCGCCGCCGCAGAGGCAGGTGTCGCCCCGCTGGCAGTCACCCTGGCTGCGGCAGCCGTCGAGGCAGACGCGCGTGATGCCGTCGCAGACCTGTCCGAACGGGCACTGGAGATCCTGCTCGCAGCCGGCCTGCCGGCAGAAGCGCGCGCTGGTGTCGCAGAAGCCGACCGGGCAGTCGGGGTTCCACTCACACGTGCGCTGCGGGTGACAGGCGCCGTCGCCGCCGGGCCGCGGCTCGCAGTATTCGCGCTCGCCCGTGCAGGCGGCGTCCGCCGTACAGACACACTCGCCGGTGTCGGCGTCGCAGGCCCAGCTCTCGTTGCCGTCGTGCTCATCCCGGCACTGCTGATCGCCCTGGCAGCGCGGCAGGAGCTTGGTGTCGTCGGGGCAGCCGGGCAGGGAGGCTGCGAGCAGCACGGCCGGGAGGAAGAGCAGGAGGCGGAGCGAGCGCGTCATTATTCGAGGACCAGCGGCACGATGTCGTAGGTGAAGCTCGTGAAGGCGTCGAGGCCGAGGTTGCTGTAGTTCCACTGATCGAAGTCGAACCGCGGCTCGCGACCGGTGATCAGCGTGAGCTGCAGCTGCGTGCCCGGGTCGTACTTCTCGTTGAGCATCTGCACGACGGAGGGCGGCACGACGACGCGCGTCTCGCTGCCCGGCACCACGATCTGCCACTGCGGCACGGGGCCCGCCATCGTCGGCTCGTCGATCTGCACCATCGCGAGCAGCGCGTCGGGGCCCGACTCGGTCGTCCACTCGATGAGGCCCGTGAAGGCGGGCGCAGGCTCGAGCATCCGCGTGAGGCCCAGCAGCGGGCCGAGCGTCACGCCGGTCTGCGAGAGATCGCCCGCCTGCCGCCGGAAGGTCACGGTCAGCGGGATCACGTCCTGGCCGCCGAGGTTGCCCCAGAGCTGGAAGAGGAAGCTCTCGCCGGAGAGCGCGGGGAGGTTCGTCATCACGCCGCTCGTGCCCTGCACGACCGCGTCGCCGACCGGGATCACGCCCTCCTCGGCGAGGTCGAGGTAGGCGTAGACGGTGCTGACGCCGGGCGCGCCGCCGTAGACGGGCGGGTTGTCCACCGTGAGCGGCACGACGAGCGAGAGGTGCATGTCGAGCACGATGTCCTGGCCGACGAGCTCACGCTCCGTGGTGGCGTTCACGCCGCGGCGCACGCCCATCAGGTAGGGCGTGAAGCGGCCGGTGCGCTCGTCCTCGATGCCGTAGACGGCGTAGAGCGCGAGCAGCTGGTCGGAGGCGAACTCGAAGCTGAAGGTGCCGCCGTCGGAGAGGATCGCGATCTTCGGGCGCGGCCCGGCGAAGGGCGGCGCGGCGTAGACGGAGCGGACCGAGACGCTGACGTACGCGACCTCGCGCTCGCCGGACTGCAGCACGCGATCGACCGGGCGCTTGAAGCCGAAGACGCGGCCCGTGACGATCGCGCCGCGCTCGTCGTCGTCCTGCGGAGCTGCGCAGCCCGGGTCGGGATCGTGCGTCATGCTCTGGAAGTCCCAGTTGTCGTCGCCGTCGTCGTCCGCGCAGTTGCTGCACTGCGGGAGCGGGCCCTCGGCCGAGCCGCCCGTGCAGGCGCAGTCGGGGTCGTCGGAGTCGATCAGGCCGTCGCCGTCCTCGTCCTCGCCGTTGCAGCAGCCCGCGAATTCCGCCGGCATCATCGGGCACTGGCAGAGGTCGGGCATCGGAGAGTTCTGCGGGCCGCACTGGCACCCGTCGACGTCCGCGCGCCCCGGATCTCCGTCGCCGTCGAAGTCCACGAGCCCGTCGCCGTCGTCGTCGAGCCCGTTGTCGCACTGCGCCGGCTCGAAGTTCGGGACCATGTAGACGGTGAGGTTCTCGCTCGACTGGTTCACGACCGTGACCGTCTGGTAGGCCGCGAGCGCGACGGTGACGATCTGCGCCTTCACGAGCCGCGGATCCGAGAGCGAGAGCTGCCCGCGGTCGTCGGTGAGCCCGGTGATCCCGAGCGCCTCGGTCTCCCCGACGACGACCACGCAGCCCTCGAGCGGCACGCCCTGGCGCGCCTGCCCACCGTCCAGACAGGTGACGTTCATCGTCCCGGCGATCGGGCCGCCGGAGGCGCCGCCGAGCGCGTTGGTCGGATCGAAGTACGAGAACGAGGCCGGCAGCGTCGAGGCCTGATCGTCGAGCGTGGCCGTGACGTCCACGGTGCCGACGTCGCCGCGCGGGACCGTGAGCGTGGCGGAGAACGGGCTCGTCACCTCGAGCTG
>CAYHCR010000398.1:0-4603 GCA_964354895.1 uncultured Myxococcales bacterium
GGTCGCGAGGGCACGCCTCGGCCGGCGATCTAGCACCGCCGCCGCTCCGCCGGGAGCCGGCGTGCCGCCCCGCCTTGTGCGTCACTCCGTCCGCTGGCTGCGCGCCCACGCCAGGAGCGGCCCGACGTCCATCCGCCCGCGGTCGACGAACGCGCGCAGCAGGCTCTGCCCGACGGTCGCCAGCTGGATGAGCCGCTCGGTCCGATCGCGGGCGAACTTCGCGCGCCGCCGCTCCGTCGCGTCGCCCGCCTTCGCCGGCACCTCCAGCAGCTCCCGGGCGCGCGCGAAGTGCGTCAGCGCCAGCGCGATCCGGTCGAGCTCGCGCTCGCGCCAGACCTTGCTGACCATCTTCCAGATGTCGGTCTCCGGCTCGAAGAACTCGCGACGATCCCCCGGCCGGCGGCGGCGGCGCAGCACGCCCCAGCGCTCGAGCTCCGTCAGCGCCATCGAGACCGCGCCCGCCGAGAGCCCGAGCCGATCGCGCAGCTCCGCGGCCGTGAGCGGCGCCTCCGACAGGAACAGCGCCGCCCAGATCCGGCCGAGCACGCCGCGAAATCCCCAGAACTCGATGAGGCTGCCGACGGCCTCGGCGACCAGCAGCTCGGCCTCGCGCTGGCGGTCCGCGGGGCGACCTTCGCTCGCATCCATGGCCGGCAACCTACCCCGGCCCGCGCGGCGCGACCTGCTTTGCGGCCCCCCCGCCCGTCGGCGAAACGCACTAGGATCACCGGCGTGATCTCGCTCGTCGTCACCTTTGCAGATGGCCGCGCCTTCCTCGACGCGTTCTTCCCCAACGGCGCCCTCGGCGGCGTGCTCGTGGAGAGCGCGGCCGATCACGGGCTCGGGGAGCCCGTCGACCTCGAGGTCCGGTTCCACAACGGCCCCAAGCGCCCCTTCCGGCTCGCCGGCCGCGTCGCGTGGCGCCGGCTCAAGGGCGCGGGCCCCTACAAGCCGGGCGTCGGGATCGAGTTCCTGCCGACCGAGCGGCTGCAGCGCGACGCCCTGCTGGAGTGGGCCCGCGGCGGCGGCCAGTTCCTCGAGCGCGGCACCGAGCGGATCCCCGTCAAGCTCCGCGTGCGCGTGAAGGCGCGCGGGCTGCCGGAGCGGACGGAGCGGACGGCAGACCTGTCCGAGGGCGGGCTCTTCGTCGCGACACCGTCCGTGATCCCGGTCGGCGAGGAGCTGGAGCTCGTGCTGCGACCGCCCTGGAGCCTGCGCGGCGTCCGGGTGCGGGGCCGCGTCACCTGGCACCGGCCGGCGCCCAAGCGCGGCATGGGCGTGATGTTCCTCTTCGAGGACGCCGCGCACCGCGAGAAGATCGCGGTGCTGATCGGCTCGCTCGCGCCGGAGCGCTGACCGGCCGAGGGGAGACTGCCCGCGGCCGGCCCGAAGCTGCGCTACTTCACTGTCACCGGCACGCGCGCGATCACCTTGAACGAGTTCTTCGGGAAGATGTCGTGGAGGCGGACCTCGAAGCTCCCGCTCTCTTTGGCGACGATCGAGTCGTTCGCGGCGCCCTTCTGCACGTAGTGCCAGTTGCCCCACTCGGAGTCGGGCGCGCCGACCTTCACGAGCGTGACCCAGTACTGCTGGCCGCTCGGCGGATCGAGCTTGGCGCCGTAGTCGATCGCGACCGGCTCCCCCTTCTTGACCTCGTTGCTCTTGACCTTCAAGCCCGGCGCACCGCCGCCGCAGGCCTGCACGAACAGCAGCACGAAGGAGAGCAGCAGTCCCATTCCCAGACGCGTCGTCATGCGTGTTCCTCCCCGAGAGTTCGCCCGCAGTGTAACAAGCCGCGCAGGGGATCGGGCCTCGGAGTTTCGGGCGGCGACGGGCGTCGTCAGCGAGCGGGCGCGGGCAGGATCGTCACCGGCCGGTCCAGCGCGTCCGCGCGCTCGTCGAGGCGCTGCTTCACCTCGAGCGGCAGCAGCAGCTCGAGCACCTCGTCGCGGAGCTGAAACGTCGGGCCGTCGGGGAGATAGGCCTCGATCACGGCGCGCAGGCGCGGGCTGCCCGCGTGTGCGGAGAGCGAGCCCGAGAGGATCGCCAGCAGCAGCGCGTTCGTCGAGGGGCTCTGCGTGCGATCGCCGACCACCGCGGAGCGCAGGCCGAAGAGGCGGGTGCAGGCGCGCTGCTGGGAAGGGAGCAGTCGCCGCTGGGCGCACCAGAGCGCGGCGGCGGCGCGGGCATCCACCACGCGCCAGTTGAGCCGCTCGGGCTGCTCGGCGAGGAGCCAGAACGCCTCGTCGAGCGGATCTTCGTGCTGGGCGCCGACGCGCTGGAGCTCCGCGGCGAGCGCGCGCGCCAGGACCGACGGGTGGAAGCCTGCGCGGCGCAGGTGGCCGGGCATCGCGAAGAGCGATCGAACGGTCCAGAGATCGTGGACGAGCTGCTCGCGCCGACCCGCCAGGAGCTCGCCGACGCGCGCGACCGCCGCACGCGCCCGCGGGCTGCGTTCGTCCGGCGCCGGGCCACCGTTGGGGAGCGGGAACATCGCCCCTTGTGTAGCAACGCTCCCGCTCGGACGAAAGCCCCCGGACGCGCCGCTTGCGCTCGACATCGCCGCCGCGGAGCGCCGGCTTCAGGGGCAGGTGACCGTCTGCTCGCTCCAGCGGCGCAGCAGCGGGCCCGCGGTCGGGTCGGCGAGGAGGCGTCCGATCGGCGGCATGCGCCGGCCGGGCTCCTCCGCCGCGCTGCGCACCCAGAGCAGCGTGCGCTCCGGCGCGCCCGGCGCGAGGTACCGCGCACCGTCGATCCCGAGCGAGTTCACCGGGACGCCGTCGCAGATCCCCTGCGCGGCGAAGGGCGTCCCGAAGCGCGCGTCGAACGAGCCGAGCCCGCCACCGCCGGGCTGGTGGCAGTTGGCGCAATTCACGTGCAGCCAGCCACGGGCGCGCGCCTCGACCGGCGCCGCCTCGTCCGACAGCCGCGGCAGCGGCGCGAGCGCAGGAAGCTCTGCCGGCAGCCAGCCGATCGCGACGAGCGTCTGAAGCTGCTCCGCGCGCCGGCCCGTGGTCGGGTAGGCCGCGGTGCGGTCGAGCGCCCGGAGCTCGGGCCCGAGCGTCCGGCCCGCCGCCGCCGTGTGGCACTGCAGGCACTCGCCGCGCGAGGGAAATCTCCACTCCTGCGCCTGCCGCACCTCCGTCCGGCCTCCCTCCTCGACGAGGAACGCGTCCCGCCCGGCGTCGTCCCATCGATAGGTGTAGCCCGCCCACTCCCCGTCCTCGTGCCGCACGAAGAGCCGCGTCTCGACCGGCGCGCCGCGGAGCTGGAACTCCTTCACGAGCACCGCGCCGATCGGAAAGTCCAGATCGCCGTCGGCGTCGACCGCGAGCGTCGTGCCGTCCGGAATCGCGGCCCAGCGGCGCTTCTCTGCGCCGTCGCTCCAGAGCTCGACGTTCAGCTCGTACGGCACGAGCGCCGCGACGGGCCGCGTCGGCTCCGCCGGCTCGAAGCAGCCGGTCTCGGACAGTTTCGCAGGAAACGTCGTCCCCGAGGGCGCCGCGGGCTGGAGCTGGAAGAGCGCGCCGGACGAGTAGTCGATCGTGAAGACCTCACCGGCCTGATCCTGACCGAACGTGACGATCGTGCGGCCGGTGTTGCCAAGCTGCACGGGCGCCCACGCGCCGGGGCCCTGCGGGACGAGGCCCCAGAGCCGGCCGGAGTAGGTGTCGGCGTAGAAGACCGTGCCGTAGAGCTCCGGCGACCGCGCGCCGCGGTAGACCGGCCCGCCGACGATCGAGCTGCCCTCGCCGTGCGAGTACTCGGCGATCGGCGACGTCAGCCCGGCCCGGTCGCAGTCGTTCGCCGGCGAGAAGCAGTGCGTACCCTCCATCGTGTTCCAGCCGAGGTTCGCGCCGGCCGTGACCCGATCCATCTCCTCCCACTCGCCCTGACCGACGTCGCCGATCCAGAGCGCGCCGGTCGCGGGATCGAACGCGCCGCGCCACGGGTTGCGCACGCCGAGCGCCCAGATCTCGGGGAGGAACGCGGGATCGCCCACGAAGGGGTTGTCGGCCGGGATCTCGAACGGGCGCGCGCCGTCGACGTCGATCCGCAGCACTTTCCCGAGCCGCGTCGCCGGATCCTGGCCGTTGCCCTGCGGGTCGCCGCCCGATCCGCCGTCGCCGAAGAAGACGTAGAGCCGGCCGTCCGGGCCGAAGAGCAGCAGGCCGCCGTTGTGGTTCGAGAAGGGCTGCGCCTGCGTCAGCACGACCTCGTGGGAGGCCGGATCGACCACGCCGTCCGCGCCGATCGTCAGCCGCGCGATCACGGAGTCGCCCCCGAGGTCGGTGTACGAGGCGAAGACCTGCCCGTTCGTCCGCCAGTCGGGGTGAAAGGCGAAGCCGAGCAGCCCCTGCTCACCCTGGCCGTTCGTCAAGCTCCGCAGATCGGCGAAGGTCGTCACGGCGGCGGCGGCCGGATCGTCGGCGAAGGTCCGGACGAGCCCGTCCTGCTCGATCACGAACCAGCGCGAGTCGTCGCCGGGCGCCTGCAGCAGCCCGAGCGCCGACGAGAAGCCTGGCAGGTTCGGGAAGATCGGCCGCAGCTCGACCTGCAACCCTGCAGGGGCAGGTGGCCTCGAAGGGGCGAGACAGGTCGG
>CAYHCR010000399.1:0-4601 GCA_964354895.1 uncultured Myxococcales bacterium
GAAACTGCACCGGCTGGAAGTCCTGCTGGAGCCGCGTGAAGAGCGTCCGGATCTTCCTGGCGGTGCCCTTGGGCAGCTGGTAGTCGGGATCGGAGAGCAGCAGCCGGCGGAACGCGCGCTCCGCGGCGGCCTCATGCCCCAGGTAGAGTTCGACGATCCCGAGGCGCTCGTAGATCTCCTTCAGATCCGCGTCCGCGAGATCGTCGTCGAGCGACGCCTCCAGCCGCGACTGCGCGCGGCCGAATTCGCCGGCGTCGATCAGCTCGTCGGCCTCGAGGAGCTGCGCGTCGAGCCGCTCGGACGCGCGCCCGGCGAGCGGGAGGCCGAGCAGCGCCGCGAGCACGAGGAGTCGGAGCGGGAGCATGGCGTGGTCGTACGTGCGCGCCCGCAGGGCGTCAAGGCGCCGGGTCGTTGACCGCCGGCGGCCGGCCCCCTACGTTCCGCGGCCCTCGCCTCCCGGGAACCTCGATGAAGAAGCTGCCCCGCCATCCGCACCCTGCCGCGGTCGAGACCCCCTGGATCGTGCGCCTCGACCGCGTGCGCGACGCGCCGGTCCAGCTCGACCGCGAGATCCCGCAGGCCGACGTCGCGCGCATGCTCGCCGTGGAGCCGCCGACGCTCTTCGTCGCCGTCGCGCCAGCGCAGCTCACCGCGCGGCTGCAGCGCAGCTCCGAGAAGGCCTACGTGCTCGACGGCCAGCTCGCGACGACGTGCCGGACCGAGTGCCGTCGTTGCCTCGTCGACGTCGACCTCGCGGCCACGGCGCCGCTGCACCTCGAGCTCGTGCCCGAGGTCGTGGAGCGGCCGCGACGGGCCGACGCCGAGCCCGAGGTGCCCGTGGATCGCGAGCCGGACGACGACGGCCGGAGCGAGCGGTCGGGCCGCTTCGCGCTCGAGGAGGCCGACCGCGTGCCGATCATCGGGCAGGAGGCGGACCTGTTCCTGCTGCTGCAGGAGCAGCTCCTGCTGGCGCTTCCGGGCGACGCCCTGTGTCGCGAGGAGTGCCGGGGCCTCTGCCAGCTCTGTGGCCAGAACCTCAACGATCGCGAGTGTGGCTGCGAGCGGAAGATCCCCGACCCGCGCTGGGCGGCGCTCAAGGGGTTGAAGCTCTGAAGCCAGTGGGTTGACGGCGCGGGCCGCAGCCGGTAGAAGCCGCGCCCGTTTCAATGCGGACGGCCGCTGTGGCCTCTGCGACGCAGGATGGACCCGCCGCGAAGGCGCGGCCGGCAGGAGTGGACCGTGGGTCTCCCCAAGAAGCGCACCTCGAAGCAGAAGCGTGATCAGCGTCGGGCGAACTGGAAGTTGACGCCCGTCAACGTCAGCAAGTGCCCGCAGTGTCAGGCGCCCGCGGTCCCTCACCGGATCTGCGCGTCGTGCGGGATGTACAAGGGCAAGCAGATCGTCGCCGCGGCGGTCTGATCGAAGCGCCGGCGGTCTGATCGCAGACGGAGGACGCGCACCGTCGTCGGCTGATCCGAACGGATCGGTCGTGGCGGTCGTGCGCTCGTTCCTCGGGTCCCTTGAAACCCCGACCGGTCCGTCTCGGCGGGAGGCGGGCCGCTGGGGCTTCGTCGTTCGGGCGCCGCCGTACAGTCCTGCCGATAGGAGCGTGACGCCCGCGACTTCGCGGCTCGCGCAGCGCGTCAATCGCGGCGCTTGTCCGGCGGCCCGTCGTCGGCTATCACGCGCCGGCATTCGTCATTCTGTTGGGCCCCGTTCGTCCTCCGCGTCGCGAGGATCCGGCAGGCCCGCTCCGCGAGGCGCGATGGGCACCACGGCGTGGGTCTTCCCAGGACAGGGCAGCCAGTCGGCTGGCATGGGCAAGGCGCTCGCCGACGCCTATCCCGAGGCGCGTGCGATCTTCGCGCGGGCCGACGAGGCGCTCGGCGAGTCGCTCTCGACGCTCTGCTTCGAGGGGCCGGACGAAGCGCTCAAGCTCACCGCCAACACGCAGCCGGCGATCCTCGTGACGAGCCTCGCGATCCACGCGGTCGTCGCGGCGCGGACGAAGGCGCCGCCGGCGTTCGTGGCGGGACACTCGCTCGGCGAGTGGAGCGCGCTCGCCGCGACCGGGGCGATCTCGCTCGAGGACGCGGTGCGGGCGGTCCGCCAGCGCGGCTTGTTCATGCAGCAGGCGGTGCCCGAGGGCGTCGGGGCGATGGCGGCGATCCTCGGCCTCGACCCGGCCGCGGTGCTCGTCGCGTGCAGCGCTGCGGCACAGGGGCAGGTCGTCTCGCCCGCGAACTTCAACTCACCCGAGCAGACCGTGATCGCGGGGAGCGCGGCCGCCGTGGAGCGCGCCTCCGTGGCGTGCAAGGCGGCCGGCGCCAAGCGGGCGTTGCCGCTGCCGGTGAGCGCCCCCTTCCACTGCGCGTTGATGGCGCCCGTCCAGCCGCGCCTCCAGGCCGTGATCGACGGGCTCGCGTGGCGCGCGCCGATGGTCCCGGTCGTGACGAACGTCGAGGCGACGCCGTGCATCGATCCGGCCGTGCTCCGCCGATTGCTCGTCGAGCAGGTCGTCGCGCCCGTCCGCTGGATCGAGATCGTGCAGGCGCTCTCGAAGGCCGGCGTCACGCGCGTGGTCGAGCTCGGTCCGGGCAAGGTGCTCTCCGGGCTCGTCAAGCGGATCGAGCGCTCGATCGAGTGCCGCCCTATCGAGTGCTTCAACGTCGAAGATCCCGCGTCGCTCGAGAAGGCGCTCGCGGCGGGGGTGTGACGATGCCGTTCTCGTTCACGGGGAAAGTTGCGCTGGTGACGGGGGGCTCGCGCGGCATCGGGCGCGCCATCGCGCTCGGTCTGGGCAAGGGCGGGGCGAAGGTCGCCATCAACTACGCCGGCAACGACGCCGCGGCCGAGGAGGCCTGCGCGCTCGTGCAGGCGGCCGGCGGCACCGCGTTCCCGCTCAAGTTCGACGTCTCCGACGCTGCCGCGTGCCAGGCCGCGATCGACGGGCTCGTGAAGGACCATGGCGGGCTGCACGTGCTCGTGCACAACGCGGGGATCGCGGTCGACGGGCTCCTGCTGCGCCTCAAGGACGATGATCTCGAGCGCACGCTCGCCACCAACCTCAAGAGCGCCTTCTTCCTCGCGCGCGCCGCGGCGAGGCCGATGATGAAGCAGAGGCAGGGCGCGGTCGTGACGCTCAGCTCGATCGTCGGCGAGATGGGCAACGGCGGGCAGAGCGCGTACGCCGCGAGCAAGGCCGGCCTGATCGGCTTCACGAAGTCGCTCGCGAAGGAGCTCTCGAGCCGCAACGTGCGGGCGAACGTCGTGAGCCCCGGCTTCATCGACACCGACATGACGAAGGCCATCCCGGAGGCGCTGCGCGCAAAGATGCTCGAGGCCATCCCGCTCGCGCGGCTCGGCAGCGCGGAGGAGGTCGCGAACGTCGTCTGCTTCCTCGCCAGCGACCTCGCCTCGTACGTCACGGGCGAGGTGGTCAGGGTCAACGGCGGCATGTATACGTAGCGCCCTTTCGCGCCGGCGGACGGCGCGAGGTCATTCACCGCGGACGGCTTCGGGCCGGCTCCGCCAGCGAGGAGCAGCACATGTCGGGACCCAACGTCGAGACCACGGTCAAGGCGATCATCGCGGACCAGCTTGGCGTCAGCCAGGACGAGATCAAGATGGAGTCCTCGTTCATCGAGGACCTCGGCGCCGACTCGCTCGACATCGTCGAGCTCGTCATGGCGATGGAGGAGGCCTTCGAGATCGAGATCCCGGACGAAGAGGCCGAGAACATCAAGACGGTCGGCGACGCGATCAACTACATCAACACGCACAAGAAGGCCTGATCCGCCCCGTCGGCCCGGCCCTCGTGGCCGGGTCCGGTCGTCCGTAGCGCTACGTCGAGGAGCGAGCGTGTCCATGGAGCGTCGGCGCGTCGTCATCACCGGGATGGGGCTCTGCTGCGCCGTCGGCAACGACGTCGAGGCGGCCTGGAGCGGGCTGCTCGCTGGAAAGAGCGGCATCGCGCGCATCACGCTCTTCGACCCTGCGGCCTACGTCACCCAGATCGCGGGCGAGGTGAAGGACTTCCAGCCCGAGCGCTGGATGGACCGCAAGGAGGCGAAGCGCAACGACCGCTTCGTGCAGTTCGGCATGGTCGCGGCCGCGCAGGCGCTCGCGCAGGCCGGCTTCGACAAGCCGTTCGAGGGCGAAGAGGCGACGCGCGTCGCCACGATCATCGGCTCGGGCATCGGCGGGCTGCGGTCGCTCGAGATCGAGCACGAGACGCTGCTGACCAAGGGGCCCAAGCGGCTCTCGCCCTTCTTCATCCCGATGATGATCGTGAACCTGCTGCCGGGGCACGTCAGCATCCGCTGGAACGCGAAGGGCCCGTCCTGGTCGCCGGTCTCGGCCTGCGCGACGGGCGCCCACGCGATCGGCGAGTCGCTCCGTACGATCCAGCGCGGCGACGCGGACATCGCGATCGCGGGCGGCGCCGAGGCGGCCATCACGCCGCTCGGCATCGGCGGCTTCAACGCGATGCGCGCGATGTCGACGCGCAACGACGCGCCCGAGCAGGCCTCGCGCCCGTTCGACAAGGACCGCGACGGCTTCGTGCAGGGCGAAGGCGCCGGCGTGGTGGTGCTCGAGGA
>CAYHCR010000400.1:0-4601 GCA_964354895.1 uncultured Myxococcales bacterium
TGTCCGGCAACCCGGAGGCCTTCCGCTCGATGCTCGAGACGATGAACCACGGCGGGCGCGTGGCGCTGCTGGGGATCTTCTCGGAGCCGGTCGCGATCGATTGGGCGCAGGTGATCTTCAAGGGGCTCCACCTCAAGGGCATCTACGGCCGGGAGATGTATGAGACCTGGTACAAGATGCGCTCGCTGGTGCAGAGCGGCCTGGATATCTCGCCGGTGATCACGCACCGCTTCCCGATCGACGAGTTCCAGAAGGGCTTCGACGCGCTGAACTCCGGGCAGTCGGGCAAGGTCGTGCTGGACTGGACGTGAACCCCGGCCGGACCGCGCCTGCGCGGCTCACCGCCGCGACTCATACGCCTGCGCGGCTCACCGCCGCGACAGCGCCGCGAGGAGCGCGCCGAGGCTGAGGCCGAGCACGAGCAGCGCTGCGGCGCCCGCGACGAGCCAACGCAGCTGGCTGGGCGGCGCGGGCGGCGCGGCTGGCGGGACGTACGGCGCGGCAGCGTGGCGGGTGACGGAGGTCTGGTGCAGACCTGCGCCCGGCGCCTTGCCGTGGCGATCGGGCAACAGCCCCGGTCCGAGCACGGACGCCTCGAGCTGGCCGAAGCGCACGCCGTCCCCGTCGTGGAGGGGGACGTCGCCGTCGATGCGCGCGCCGTTGACGAACGTCCCCGTGCGCGAGCCCAGATCGCGCAGGACGTAGCGCCCGTCGCGGATCGAGAAGCACGCGTGCGCGCGGGAGACGGAGTTGCGGGTGACGCGCACGTCGCAGCCGCGGCCGCGGCCGATCACGACCTCGCCGGCGATCAGCGGGAAGCTCCCCCGATCGGGGCCGTCGCTGATGACGAGCATCGCCTCGTGCCCCACCGCGCTCGTGCGCTGGTCGGGCCCGGCGCGCCGGGAATTGCCGGGATCCGTGAGGAACAGCTCTGCAGAGAGCGGCTTGCCGAGCTTCGTCTCGAAGGCGGAGCTCGCGGGTCCGCTCGACGGCCGGAGCGGCGCCGGTCGACGCTTTGGGTCGTCGCCCTGGGACATGAGGGATCGATCCTGCCACGGCCGGACGCGCCGGCAAGCAAGTGGCCGGTGGCGGTGGCAGGATGGCCCACATGACCCACCTCGACACGATCCGCCGCGTCCTCGACGGCGACTACAGCAACGCCTCGCCCGAGGAGAAGGCCGCGGCGATCGCCGACGTGATCCAGGTGGCGGCGGCGGCGAGCGCGGCGGCGGCGTTCCAGCCGATCCCGCTGCTCGACATCGCGCTCATCACGCCGATCCAGATCCTGATGGTGCAGGCGATCGGCCGCGTGCACGGCCAGAAGCTCGACCAGAAGTCGGTGCTGGAGATCCTGAGCACCATCGGCGCGAGCCTCGTCACGCAGGGCGTGATCATGACCGCGGCGAAGTTCGTGCCGGTGCTCGGCTGGGCGGTCGCGATGTCGATGGCCTACGCGCTCTCCTGGGCGATCGGCCGGGTCTCCGATCACTACTTCGCCAGCGGCCGCGGCTCGTCTCCTGCAGAGCTGCGCGAGATGTTCGACCGGCTCTACAAGCAGAAGAAGGCGGAGAAGGAGGCGCAGCACGCCGGCGATCAGACGCTGCGCCAGCGGCTCGAGCAGCTCAAGGAGGCGCTCGCGCAGGGGCTGCTGACGCAGGAGGAGTTCGACAGGAAGAAAGAGGAGATGCTGCGGTCGTTCTAGACGCCGCAGTCGTCGCAGGTGCCGCGCAGCTGCACCTCGACCGCGCGCCGCTTCAGCGAGCGTGGCGCGCCGCGGGCCGCGACGAGCTTCACCTCGACGTCGGGCAGGCAGGAGACGTCGCCGCACTCGGTGCAGGTGAAGTGCGGGTGCTGGCCGCCCTCGTGCCCCTCGCCGCGCGCGAGCTCGAAGCGCCAGACGTGATCGCCCAGATCCCGGCGGCGGACGAGCCCCGCCTCCGCGAGATCGACGAGGTTGCGGTAGACGGTCGCGCGGTCGAGCCCCGTCGACCCGAGCTGTTCGTGCAGCTCTGCGTGGCTGACCGGCGCGGTGAGCTGCTCGAGCCGCTGCAGCACCGCGATCCGGGGCGAGGTGCCGCGCAGCCCCGCCGCCCGCAGCCGCTCCTTGAGCTCCAGCAGCGTCGGCGCCGCGGGCCGCTTCACGTCGCACCGCCCGCGCCATCGTGATGGTGGCTCGGATCGGTGCAGCGGGGGCGCAGCAGCACGGTGGCCGTCTGCGCGATCGCCATCGCGACGAGCCCGCCGATCGTCAAGCCGTGCAGGTCGACGAAGATCCCGCCGAGGGCGACGAGCGCGCCGAGGATCGCGAGCGCGATCGCCCAGCGCGGCGCGGTGCGGAGGTTGCGGCGCAGGACGAACGCGCCCGAGCCGATCGCGAAGGCGAGGAACGCGAGCTCGACGCGCGGGTCCTCCGAGAGCGAGCCGAGCGCGCCGGGCAGCAGCGGCAGCACGACCGCGGTGCCGATGCAGTGCACGAGGCACAAGCCCGAGAGCGCGGGCCCGACCCAGTCGCCCGGCGGGCGATCGGCGTGCACCTTGGGCCCGGCCAGCGCGTCGAGCGCGCGCGGGACCTCGAAGGGCTTGCCACCTGCGAGCTGCGTCCCGTCCGCCACGTGTACTCCCGACCGATCCGCGCCGGCGGACCTGCGGGGGATCTAAGGCAGACGCATCCGTGTTGCAACTGCGCCCCGATCCAGGAAGACCCCGGGGCGCGCGGGATGGCTCGTCAGTTCAGCCAGCGCGGCCTCGGGGCCTTCGGCGCGGGCGAGAGGCCCCGCTGCGCGAGGGCCTGCTGCGTCAGCAGGAAGCGCACCTTGCCGCTGCCGCGCTCGGTCTCCACCTCGGCCTCGAAGAGGGGACCTGCGATGCCGCCGAGCGCCACGTCGCGGTGGAGGTTTCGCACGACGCCGGAGATCGTGTCGCCGGCCACGTTCTGCCCGCCCGCGCCGCTCTCGTGCAGCGCCATCGCCGCCTCGAAGAGACACATCGAGAGCGCGGGCGTGAGCGGCTGCGTCGAGAAGAGGATCGACAGCAGAGTGAAGTCGGGGGCAGGCATCGGGGCCATCCTCGCCCGCGCGCCCGGCGCGTGGAAGGGCCTCGCCCGGGTCTTGCGCGGCCCGGTGCGCGGGCGCAGGGTCGGCCGATGGAATCGGAAGCGCCTGAGGGGCTCGCGCGGATCGTGCTGGGAATCCTTGGAAATCGCTGCCCGCGCTGCTTCACGGGGCGCGTCTTCGCGGGCCTCGTCGGGATGCACGAGCGCTGCCCGTCGTGCGCGCTGCCCTACCACCGCGAGCCCGGCTACTACACGGTCGCGATGTCGTTCAGCTATGCGGTCGGCGGCCTGACGATCTTCCCGCTCTTCTTCGGGCTCGCCGCCTACGGCGCGTCGGTCCCGGTGATCCTCGGCGTGCCGACGGCCGTGCTCCTGTTCCTGACGCCGCTGCTCTTCCGCTACACGCGGCTGGCGTGGCTGCACATGGACTTCGCGGCGACCGGCGACGCGGCGCCGCGCTGATCCCGCGCGCCGCCGGCTACTTGTCGACGTCGACGGTGAAGCTGCCCGTCTCCACGCAGCCGAGCGAGTCGTCGTTGTAGAATTCGCCCGTGATCTGGCTGCCGGAAGGGCTCAGCGAGCCCTTGTAGGTCAGCGCCGTGCTCGGATCGCCCTCGTAGAGCTGGAACTCCACGCAGGCGCCGTAGACGTGGCCGACCAGCGTGAGCGGCACGGCGCCGGGCTCGGCGAGCTGCAGCTCGCTGCCGACGAGGTCGACGCGGAAGCCGCGCTTCGTCTCGAAGGAGAACGAGCCGTCGCGGGCCTCGTCATCGCAGCCGGTCCGCTCCCCGTCGCCGTCGAGGTACCAGGTGCCCGACGGATCGGCGGAGGCCGGCAGCGTGGAGCCGCAGCCATCGAGCGTCTCGAGCGGATCTTCCTCGTCGCACGCCATCGCGGAGGAGAGCAGCGCCACACAGCACAGTCCTGCAAGTCGGAGGGGTCGCATCAGAAGATCACCGAGAGGCCGAGCCCGAGGCTCTGTGGATTCTCCACGCGGCCGAGATCGACCAGCGTGCCCTGGTACTCCACCGACAGCGCGACGCGCGTCTCGTACGTCCGGAAGAAGAGCACGCCGAGCCTCGCGCCGCCGCTGAAGCCCCAGCCGTCGTGATCGACGAGCCGCTCGCTGGTGGTGACGAGGAAGTCGCCCTCGGTGAATTTCTCCGAGACCGTCGTCGCGAGGAAGCGCGCGCCCATCTGGCCGCCGACGAACGGCGCGATGTCTCCGTCTCCATACAGAAACAGCACGGAGATCTCCGCGGGGACCTCCCACCAGCCCTGCCGATCGTCCCCGACGTCCATGTGCACGCCGACGCGGGGCTCGATCGCGAACCAGCTCCCCTCGAACCAGAAGCCCGCGTCGATGCCGACGCCGGCCAGGTCTGCATAGCCGTTGATCGGCAGCACGCCGCCGACGCGAAGGCTCGGGCCGGTGTCCCCCTGGCGACGCAGCGGCGCCTTCGCCTCCTTCTCCGTGACGGTGCTGGGCGCGATGGTGTCGGCGGGCGCCTTGCCCTCGACGATCGCGGTGGCGAAGCGGGCGGCGAGG
>CAYHCR010000401.1:0-4597 GCA_964354895.1 uncultured Myxococcales bacterium
CCCGGGCGTGATCACACACCCGCTGGATCGCCGCGTCGTCGAGCCCCTCGGTCGCCTCCTTGCGGTACCGCGCGATGAACGGGACGGTCGCGCCGCCGTCGAGCAGTTGCAGCGTCCGCGTGACGGCGGCCGGAGGCAGCGAGAGTTCGCGGGCGACGAGCGTCGCGCGCAGGGAGGGATCGAGCGAGGGAGCGGCCATGCGACGCAACCTAGCCGTTGCGCGGGGCCTTGCGCTTCATACATATGCGCCCCTACAGTGCGCGCGTTGAAACACGCAACGAGGGGCACTCGCCCCGGGAGCTGACCCAGACATGGCCGCAAAGAACATGCTCGCAGACGCGATCGACACCCGCATCCAGTCCGTCCTCGGAACGTCGCTCGGCGCCGCCCTCGACGTCCGCATCGCCTCCGCCGTCGCGCCGCTGATCGCGGCCGCCGCCACCCGGATCGAGGCGAGCCTCGCCTCCGCCCTCCTCGGCGCGGGCGTCGTCGTGAAGCGTGGCCCGGGTCGTCCGCCCAAGTCGGCGAGCGCCAATGTCTCGGTCGCGGCCAAGCCGACCGCCGCGCCGGTGGTCCTCGCTCCGGCCGCGAAGGTGTGGCCGCCGAAGGTGTCGTTCGCCAAGGCGCCGTTCGCCAAGGCCGCGCCGAAGAAGTCCGCACCCAAGAAGGCCGGCCGCCCGAAGCAGGCGGGTCCCGACGGCGCCGACGCCGTCTGTTCGATCGCGGGTTGCAAGCGCGACTACCGCAGCAAGGGCTACTGCTCGGCGCACTACCAGGCCGCGCGGTCCAAGGGCTGGCCCATGCCGGCCCCGGGTCCCAACTGGACGCCGCCCGCGAAGCGGTAGCTCGCGTCTCTTCTCAGCTGCAGTCCGACGGCGCGGCCCTGCGAGGGGTCGCGCCGTCGGTGTTTTGGGGGTCCGCGGCGTGTGCGCGGACGAACCCGCGCGGCCGACGCGTCCAGGTCAGTACACGATGGCGTCGTCCCCGTTCGTCACGGTGAGCAGGAGGATCGTGTCCGCCCGGGTCTGGTCGTCGAGCAGCGCGTAGGCCTCCGCGAGCAACGGCACGTAGCTGGGGTCGTAGACCAGCACGTGGAGGATCTGCTTCTCCCACGCGTCGGCCGGATCGACGTTGGCGGAGCTCAGCAGGATGTCGTCGAGCTTGCGCTCGAGCAGCGCGCGCGCCTCGGCGGCCGTGTATGGCTCGTTCGGCGGAAAGTGATACGCGCGTGTGACGCTGACGCCGACCTGGCGGCCGTCGATCGTGACGAGGAGGTCGGTCTTCTTGCCGCCTGCGTCCTGATACGTGACCTCGCCCTCCGTCTTGACGAGCACCGCGCCGTCGCACCGATGAAGCACCTCGAAGGAGAGGATCTCGGAGTGGATGGAGCTGCCGCCGAGGTTGCCGTCATCCCAGACCTCCTGGCCGCCCGGGGTGAGCAGCGCGTAGTCGTAGGCCTGCGCCCCGAAGTCGACGGCGTTCTCGAACAAGAATGGGGAGGAGGCGTCGATCTCGACGGCGTCGATCTCGCCGCACTGGCCCGAGAGGATCCCCCACGCGGGCGCGACGCCGCCGGAGCCGCCTGAGCCGCCGGAGCCGCCGACGCCCGCCCCGCCCACGCCCCCGGTCCCACCCACGCCACCGGTCCCACCCACGCCACCGGCCCCGCCCACGCCACCGGCCCCGCCCACGCCACCGGCCCCGCCCACGCCACCGGTCCCACCCACGCCGCCCTCTCCACCCGGGCCGCCACCGCCGCCCGAGCCACCCGCATGACTGCCCGCGTCCCCTCCGACGCCACCGCCGCCCGGCCCGGGCTCGACGTCATCGACCGTCTCGTCGCTGCACGCAGCGAAGAGGAGCACCCCGATCGCTGCGACGGACGCGAGTCGGGCCAGCAGGGACGTCGTCATGGGTCTCTCCCAGGCAGATGCGTGAAGGCTCGAGGCGGACGACGCCGCGAGCGAGGCGCGCGCCGCTCGCTGCCCGGCGCTGCGGCGTCGTAGCACAATCGCCGTGGCGGGCCGCCCCTACAGCGTGCAGGCCGCGGGGCTCTCGCAGCTCGTCCGGCACGTCGGCACGCAGTGGGCGACGCCCGCGGCCTCGACCTGCGTCGGGCAGCAGCTCGTCCCAGCCACGATGTCCGGGCAGCGATCGAACCGGACATCGCACGCGGTCACGCAGACGCGACCCGCGGCGCCGTCGTCCGCGCAGAGGCCGCTCTCGCACGCCTCGTGCCCGTCGCAGCGCGCGCCTGGCTCGAGGAGGCCAGCGGGCGGGGCGCAGCGGGTCAGGTAGCGCGCCTCGCCGGGGACGAAGCGGCAATGTGTCACCTCGACGGCCACCGGCGGATCGACGCACGCCTCGCCGTGAAATTCGGTGCGGCAACACGGGGCGCCCGTCTCACGCACGCCGCCGGCGCAGCAATCCAGCTCGTCCCAGCACGACCAGTCGAGCGGCTCGCCCCGCGGGAGCCTGCAGACGGAGAAGGTGAGCATCGGCTCCTGGAAGTCGAAGAGCGTTCCGACGAGGCCCTGGCAGGTGGAGCGATCCGGGCAGTCGTCGTCGCGGCTGCAGACACCGGTGCAGCGGAAGGCTCTGCAGGTCCCCTCGCCGAGCTGGGCGTCCGCGCAGTAGCAGCCATAGCTGTCCTCGCCACGGCAGGCGTCGAAGCAGAGACCGCCCGAGGGACACGCCTCCGAGGCGAGCTCGCCGTGGAAGCCGGCGGAGATCCCGAGGGCCGGATCCGGCGCGCAGGCGTCGAACCAGTCGGCCGGCGCGGGCGGCAGGCAGAGCGCGATCGCGACGCCGTCGAGGATCGACGCGCCGTTGACGATCCGGCAGTCGCGCCCCTCCGTGCAGTCGCGCGGCCTCGTGCAGATCGTGGCCTCCGGGTCCCTCGCCTCGGCCGTCCCGCCGACGCAGCTGCGCGTGGTCGCGCCGCCGAAGAGCCCCACGGCCTCGCAGTGCTGCCCGGTGGGGCAGCCGCCGCTGGCGCCCGCCTCGGAGCAGGGCCGGAAGCAGCTCTTCACGCCGGAGATCTCCAGACAGAGCCCCGAGGCGCACTCCTCGTCCGACGAGCACAACGTCCCACCGGCGGCGGGTCCGACCGCGTCCTCACACGAGAGCCCCAGCACGCAGCAGCGCTCCCCGTCCGGGCAGCTCCTCGTCGCGAGCGCGCAGACCTGCGCGCCGCACGGGTCGTCGAAGTCGTCGTCCCGGCACGCCGATGCGGCTGCGTGATCCGCACACGCCGGGGCGCCGCCTCCGCCGCCCGGCGCGCCCGCCTCGCACGCGGGCCCCTCGCACGGCTCGGCCGCGGGCCCTTCGCAGGCGAGGAGCACGAGCGCGAGCAAGGCCACGCTCGTTCGCAGGGACCCGCGGTTCGTCATCTCCGACTCCTCCGACGGCGAAGACTACGTCCCGAGGCGTCTTCGCGCGAAACGCGCGCACATCGGGCAGCACGGTCGCTTCGACCCGCTACGGCAGCATCGGACCGCTCGGCCCGGTCCAGCAGTGGCTGTCCGAGCCCCACGCGCCGCCGCCGCAGCAGAGGAGGCCTTTGCCGCATGCAGCGGGCGGATCCACCTCGTCGACGTCGCCATCCAGCTCGCCGCGGCTCCAGCGACGCTCGCCGAACGCGCAGAGTTCGCCGGCACGACCCGCGCGGTGTGCCCGGAGGAGCGGCTCGCGCCGACGGCGATCGGTCTCCCAGCGCCAGACGCAGGCGCGCCCCTTCGCCTCCGCGTCCGGGTTCGGCGCCGGGAAGCGCCAGTCGGTCACGCCGAGCGCCCACGCACCGTCGGGCCACGCGACGATCGCCGCGCGAGCGGAGGCGGGCCCCGGGACGCCCTCACAGCTGCGGAGCGCCTCGCCCATCGACTCGAACATCACGCTGATGCCGGGCGGTTCGGCCCCGAAGGCGAGCGCGGGTGCGGCGAGCGTCAGGAGCAGGATCGTGAGCGGCTGGAGTTTCATCGGCTCCCCGCGAGGTCCGGCGCGACGGCTTCCTGGCCGGACTCTCTCACGCTTCGGGCCCCCTTTTCGTGCCTGCGCAGCGTCGCGAGGAGGCTCTGCGGGGGCCCGTATTCGTCGAGACTCTTCCTACGGCTTGCACGAATGCGCCATGCCTGCGACATTGCGTTCGTTGTTATCCAGCTGCGGGGCAGCGCCCCGTGAGGACAATCCCAAATGGCAACTCAGAACACGCTCGCTGCGGCGATCGATCTTCGCATCCACCGCGCGCTGGAGGTCGCGCTCGGCGACAAGCTCGCGAAGCTCGTCGAGGGCATCGTCGAGCCGATCGTCGCCCAGCAGATCGCCAGGATGGAGCACCGTCTCCTCGAGCCGCTCCTCGGCGCGGGCTACACCGTCAAGCGCGGCCCGGGTCGGCCTCCGAAGTCCGCCGCCGTGACGGTTTCCGTCGCGTCGAAGCCGGCCGCCGCGGCCAAGGTCGCGCCGAAGCAGCTCGCGAAGGCGAAGCCCGGCAAGCCGGGCCGTCCGAAGCAGTTCGTGTCGGCCGACGGCAACCCGTCCGCGTGTTCGGTCGCAGGCTGCGGTCGCGACTACCGCAGCAAGGGCTACTGCTCGGCGCACT
>CAYHCR010000402.1:0-4587 GCA_964354895.1 uncultured Myxococcales bacterium
CTCCGACGTCTGCTGCCCCCTCGGCACGCGCTTCGTCGAGGCCGAGGCCGCCTGCCGCTGCGCCTCGAACGGCTGCTGCCCCGACGGCCACCTGTACGATCCCGCCCAGGACGCCTGCGTCTGCGCCTCGGACGGATGCTGCCCCGACGGCCTCGTGTTCGATCTGCGCCTGCTCGCGTGCACGTGCGGCGGCGCCGGTTGCTGCCCGGTCGGCTTCGTCCGCGATCCCGCCGGAGAGCGGTGCGTATGCGCCACGGACGCCGCCTGCGGCGCCGGCAACGTCTGCGACCTCGCGTCGGGTGAGTGCCGGTGTACGTCGGACGCGGGCTGCGCCGCGGAGCAGTTCTGCAATGAGCTCGCGACCTGCCAGCGGCTCACCGGCTGCGGCTCGACCGAAGAGTGCCCGGCCGGCACGATCTGCGACGTCGCGGCCGCCCGCTGCGTCCGGCAGCGCTGCGCGGCCGACGCCCACTGCCCCGCCGGACAGCTCTGCGTCGACGGCGCCTGCGCCGACGGCTGCCGCGCGGACGCTGACTGCCCGCTGCACGCGGCGTGCGACGGGCAGGGTTGCGTGCCGCGCTGCCGGGACAACACGTGGTGCGGGAAGAACGAGCGCTGCGTCACCGAGCAGTGCGAGCCCTCACCGGGCGACGCCTGCCGGCCGTGCGAGACCGCCGGCGAGTGCGATCCCACCTCCGTCTGCCTGCGCTTCGTCAGCGAGGGCCAGGAGGGGACGTTCTGCGCGCCGCCGTGCGCCGAGGACGCCGACTGCCCCGGCGGCTATGTGTGCGGGGAGATCCTCAACGGCTGCGGCGCCGAGGGCGAGGCCTGCGCGGGCGGCGCCGTCTGCCGCGCCTACGAGGTCGTGAACCGGCCCGATCCCGCGCTGCTGTGCGCGCTGCCCGGCGAGGTCGATCCCTTCATCTACGGCCGCAATTGCGCGCCGCGAGACGGGCTCTGCCGCTGACTCAGCGGCGCCGCAGGGCGACCGCGGGCAGCGGCGTCGACGGGGACGCGACCGAGAGCGGCGAGGAGCGCTCGATCCGCTCGAGCCCGAGCTTGTGCGCGACGAGCTGCCCGGCGTCCTCGGCGACCGCCCCGCCGATCCGCAGCCGCGCCGTGATGGGCAGCCGGTAGCTGCGCGGCGCCTCCGCGAACTTCACCGCGCGCCCGCCGTCCGCGAGCACGGGCACCCGCTTCACCGCGTCGTCGAGCCGCAGGAAGAGCGGGCTGAGGTCGTAGCGGAACACGAGCCGGCCCTGCGTGAGCCCCTGCCACGTGAGCCTCGGGTCGCCGTGGACCGATCCGCGGACGACATACCTGTACACGACGATCTTCCGCGTCGCGGCCATGTCCGGGTTGAGCGGATCGGGCCGCACCTCGTGGCGCGACTCGAACGACTCGCGCAGGCGCCCCAGCGTCGCCTCGCGCTCGAGCAGGCGCGGCGGCGAGGTCATCGTCGTGAGGCGGCCGCCGTAGGTCCGGGTGATCCGCTCGGCGAGCCAGCCGCGGAAGTTCTCCTTGATGCGGTCCTTGACGGCATACATCACCGCGAAGGCCGCCAGCGTCGCGCCGAAGCCGACGCCCACGCCATCCACCTTGTCCGTCGTGAGCCAGAGCCCGAGCGGGAAGGCCCAGAGCGAGGCGAGCACGGCCGCCGCGCCGGCCAGCCAGTTGCGCAGCTTCACATCGACGCGCTCGGACTCGAGCCGGAGGAAGAGCACCTCCTGGAAGTGCTTCTTGAGGATCGAGCCGCGCTCGACGTGGCGCTCGAGCTCCTCGGGCTCCTCGGGGTGCGGCACCTGCAGCCCGTGCTCCCGTCGCCACTGCAGCTCGTCGCCGAGCGCCCGGGCGATCTGCGGGCCGACGTGCCGCGCCACCTCTTCGTACTCGGTCTTGTGGCGACAGCGCGGGGAGCGCAGCTGCTCGTCGACGGTGCGCTGCACCTTGCTCAGGAACGCGAGCGCGTGGTGGCTGAGGAACTCGGTCGCCAGCGTGCGCTCGCGCGAGATCTCCGGCGGCTCGCCCGAACGTGCCTGTCCGAGCTCGGCGCGCGCGCGCGACAGCTCCGCGAGGCCGCGGTGGATGCCGGAGAGCACGTCGTCGCCGAGCGAGTGGCGCGGCGCGCGGGAGAAGAGCGACGCGGCGGTGAAGATCTCGCGCACGACCTCCTCGCGCACGACCTTGAGCCGCTGCACGGCGACGAGCGTGGCGCGGCGGAGCTCGTCCACGCTCGCGGAGCGCGCGGGCATCGGCGGCGCGGCCTCCTCCAGCGGGCTCGCGAGCCGCGCGAAGAGCTGCAGCCGGTCCCAACCCTCGTGCGGGCTCCAGACGTTCGCAGGGATCTCGAGCGAGAGATCGAGCTCGATCTGGGTCTCGCCGCCGTTGTCGGGCAGGGGAAGCTCTGCCGTCCACTCGAGCCGGCTGGCGTCGTGGACCGCGAGCCAGATCTTCGGCTCGTCGGGCGTGCGGTCGCTGCGAGGGGTTCGGTCGGCCACTTCGGGTGCGACACCTCCGCGTCACACGAACGTCACGGACGCGCTCCCATTCTGTAACAGAGCGGCGACGGCGACAACTCCACGTCCCGGCTCGGCTTTCGCCCCGCCTGGGACCTCCTGCTACAAGGCGCTCCCATGGCGGACGAGACGATCGCAGCGTTCCGGCCGGTCCCTCGGACCGGCGTGATCTACGTGACGACCGAGGCCGCAAAGCGCGGCTTCAAGCCCGGCGATCCGTCGTGGTGCAACCTCGGCCAGGGCATGCCCGAGGCGGGGGCGCTGCCGGGCGCGCCCGCGCGGATCCACGACGTCCCCATCGACGTGGACGACCAGGAGTACGCGCCCGTCGCCGGGCTCTGGGAGCTGCGCGAGGCGATCGCGGGCCACTACAACCGCCTCTACCGCAAGGGGCTCGGCAGCCAGTACAGCGCGGAGAACGTCGCGGTCTCCGGCGGCGGGCGCGCGGCGCTCACCCGCGCGGCGGCGAGCCTCGGCCACGTCAACCTCGGGCACTTTCTCCCGGACTACACGGCCTACGAGGAGTTGCTCGACATCTTCAAGGCCTTCACCGCGCTGCCGATCCTGCTCGAGGGCGAGCGCGGCTACGCGTTCTCCGTCGAGGATCTGCGCAAGGAGATCCTCGGCCGCGGGCTCTCGGCGCTGCTGCTCTCGAACCCCTGCAACCCGACCGGCAAACATCTCCAGGGCGACGAGCTCGCGGCGTGGGTGCGGGTGGCGCGCGAGCTCGACTGCGCGTTGCTCGTCGACGAATTCTACTCGCACTACTGCTGGACGAGGCCGCCCGGCGGCCTGCCGATCGAGAGCGCGGCCCGCTACGTCGAGGACGTCGATCGCGATCCGATCGTCCTGTTCGATGGTCTGACGAAGAACTGGCGCTACCCGGGCTGGCGCACCTCGTGGACCGTCGGCCCGAAGCAGGTGATCGAGGCGGTCAGCTCTGCGGGCAGTTTCCTCGACGGCGGCGGCTCGCGGCCCCTGCAGCGCGCGGCGATCCCGCTGCTCGAGGACGCGCACGTCATCGCCGAGACGAAGGCGACCCACGCGGTCTTCCGCGAGAAGCGCGATCGCGTGCTCTCCCGCCTCTCGCGCATCGGCGTGCGCTTCGATCGGCCGCCCGACGCGACCTTCTACTGCTGGGGCTCGGTCGCCGCGCTGCCGCCACCGCTCGCCGACGGCATGGGGTTCTTCCGCGCCGCGCTCGAGCAGAAGGTCATCACGGTCCCCGGCGAGTTCTTCGACATCAACCCGGGCAAACGCCGCTCCAACCGCGTGAGCCGCTTCCGCAGCTACGTGCGCTTCTCGTTCGGGCCCTCGCTGGCGACCGTCGAGGAGGCGTGCGATCGCCTCGAGACGCTCGTCCTGGCGGCGTCGAAGGACGGCTGACGAGGCCGGAGCGGCCGTGACCTGCCCCGAAGCGGGAGCGGTCCGCGCGACCCTTGCGTTGCGCTCCTGCCGCACGAGTGCGCCTGATGACGCGACGGCGCGGGGGCCGTCGGGGAGGGCGCCGTGGACGAGCCCGCCGAGCGCGCGGTCGAGGCAGCGCGGCGCTGGACCGTCGCCCTCGTGGTTCCGGCGGCCGCGGCAGGTTTGCAGCTGCTGCTGTGGCCCATCCTCCAGCCGCTCATCTGGGTCCTGTTCTATCCCGCGATCTTCGTCACCTCCCGCTATGCAGGTCTGCGGGGCGGCATCGTCTCCACGCTCTGGTCGGTCGCGCTGGCCGGGTTCTTCTTCGTTCCACCCCGGTTCTCGGTCACCGACAAGCCGCCCCAATTCCTCTGGCAGAGCCTCGTCTTCTTCGGCATGGGGATCCTCTTCTCGGTCACCCATGAGCGCCTGCGCGCGGCGAAGCTCGAGGCGGCCCGCGCGCTCGCCGCGACCGACGCCGCGAACCAGGGGCTCGTCGACGCGAACCTCGAGGTCACGCGCCTGCTCGAGCAGACGCGCGAGCTGGATCGGCTCAAGACGAACTTCTTCTCGACGGTGAGCCACGAGCTGCGCACGCCGCTCGCGCTGATCCTCGGGCCCGTGGAGCGGCGGCTCGCGGACGCCGGGCTCGCGGCCGAGGTCC
>CAYHCR010000403.1:0-4585 GCA_964354895.1 uncultured Myxococcales bacterium
CGCCGTGCCGCCGAGCAGCGTGCCCGCGAGGAAGAGCAGGCCGTCGCTCCAGCCGACCTCGGGGATCGTGCAGGTGTGCGGCCAGACGATCAACGGGCTGCGGCCACACGAGATCGCGGCGCGGGGCCTCGCGCGCACGTTCCAGAACATCCGGCTCTTCAAGGAGCTCTCCGCGCTCGACAACGTGCGCGTCGCCTGCCACCACACGACGAAGGCCTCCATCCCGCAGGCGCTGCTGCGTACGCCTGCGTTCCTGCGCGAGGAGATCGAGATCATCGCACGCGCGGAGACGTTCCTGGACGTGATGGGCCTGCTGCCACGCCGCGACGAGCTCGCGCGCAACCTGCCCTACGGCGAGCAGCGGCGGCTCGAGATCGCGCGGGCGCTCGCGACGGGCCCGAAGGTGCTGCTGCTCGACGAGCCGGCCGCCGGCATGAACAGCCGCGAGAAGGTCGATCTGATGGAGATGATCCGCCGGCTCCGGGATGACTTCCGGCTGGCGATCCTCCTGATCGAGCACGACATGAAGCTCGTGATGGGTGTCTGCGAGAAGCTCACCGTCCTCGATCACGGCGTGCGGATCGCGCACGGCGCGCCCGCGGAGGTCCGGCGGGATCCGAAGGTGATCGAGGCCTACCTCGGCGAGGCGCACGGGGCACAGGACGCGGTCGACGACGAGGGCGATCCGATCTCGCCTGACGAGGCGGCGTTGTGAGCGTGCTCGCGGTGGCAGACCTGCACGTCCACTACGGGCCGATCCACGCGCTCAAGGGGATCTCGCTCACCGTGGAGCCCGGCGAGGTCGTCGCGCTCATCGGCGCGAACGGCGCGGGCAAGACCACGACGCTCCGCGCGATCAGCGGGATGCTCCGGCCGAGCAAGGGCAGCGTGACGCTCTTCGGCGACGAGATCGCGGGCGTGAAGGCGCACAAGCTCGTCCCCCGCGGCATGGCGCACGCCCCCGAGGGGCGCGGGATCTTCCTGAACCTGACCGTGCGCGAGAACCTCGATCTCGGCGCCTACGTCCGCAGCGACAAGGCGGAGATCGAGGCGGACCGGGAGAAGGGCTTTCGCCTCTTCCCTCGCCTGCGGGAGCGGCAGCAGCAGATCGCCGGCACGCTCTCCGGCGGCGAGCAGCAGATGCTCGCGGTGGCGCGCGCGCTCATGTCCCGGCCGAAGCTCCTGCTGCTGGATGAGCCCTCGCTGGGGCTGGCGCCGCAGATCGTCGAGACGATCTTCCGCATCCTCCGAGACATCAACGCGGAGGGCGTCGCGATCCTGCTCGTCGAGCAGAACGCACACAAGGCGCTCTCCTTGTGTCATCGCGCGTGCGTCATCGAGACGGGCGAGATCGCGATGACCGGCACGGGGAAGGAGCTGCTCGCGTCCGAGGCGGTGCGGCGCGCGTACCTGGGCGAGTAGCTCGCGCGACGACGGGCCATCGGACGAATCGGGGAGAAGAACATGCTCGTCTGGGGCCGCCGGATCCTGTCACTCGGCATGACGCTGCTGCTCGCGGTGCTCGGCTACGCGGTCTGCGCGCTCGTCTACGTCCTCGCGCAGGTGCAGGACTTCCGGGGCACGTGTCCGGCCGGTCCGCCCGATGTATCGCCGTACGCCTGCAGCGTCGCGGACCTGGCGGCGCGGCTGCTCTTCGGGCCGTTTGCGCTGCCCGGCCATCTCCTGCTGCTGGCGATCTTCGTGCTCGGCGCCGTCTCGTCGTGGGTCACCAGCGAGGTGGCGATGGCGCTCGTCGCGCGCTTCTCGAGCCCCCCGAAGGGCTGACGGCGCGGCGCGGCTCGTCGGCGCCGCCCGCGCGTCAGAACTCGCTTCGGTCCGGCTCCTGCATCGGCCCGATCGTCCCGGGCGAGAGCTCGATCCGATACACGGCGTCGGTGCCGTCGCCGTCGAGATCGCCGCGCGCGGTGATCACCGCGAGCTGATCCCGCTCGTCGACCTGCACCTCGTAGCTGTATCGAACGCGCGGACCGGGCTGGAAGCCGAGCGCCTCGGCCGCCTCGTTGCTCTCCCACGGGCTCGGCTCGCGGCCCGCCTTCGGCCGCGGCGTCGGAGGCATCGCCAGATAGACGTCGTGCTCGAGCCGATACGCCTCTTCGGCCGTCGCGAGCGCCCGCACGTTCGTCTTCGCCTCCGCGGCGTACGAGCGCTGGTTGAACTTGATGAAGTTCGGGATCGCGATCGCCGCGAGGATCCCGACGATCGCGATCGCCACCGGCACGAGGATCACGACGCCGATCCCGATCCCGATCGCGACGAAGGGCGCGTTCGACGCGGGCGGCGGCACCGCGTAGGCCATCGGCGGCGGCGTCGACAAGGACTGCGGCGGCAGCTCCGGCTTGGACGGCTCGGTCATCGCTCCCCTCCCCCGTGGCAGACGCCCGTCGAGCCTCGCACGGATCACGCGGCGGGCGGCGTGGCCTTGAAGAGCGGCCCCGAGGTCGGGAAGACCGCGCGACCGGCGGCCGGGTTCACGAGCAGCGCGAACGAAATATAGAGCGCGAGCCCCATCAGCACGAGCGTCGCCACCCCGACACCGAGCCCGAGCGCGTGATCCAGCCCGCTGCCGGGCGTGCCGAAGTGGCGCGCGATGCGGAACAGATACAGCGCGTCGATGTCGAGCAGAAACAGGAAGAGCAGCTTGCTGAAGAAGCCGAAGCCGTACGTGAGCACGAAGAAGATCACGAGGAACGTGAGGTCGACGCACAGGCCGATCGTGGGGTCCGAGGCCTTGCCCTGCGCCGCCTGATCGAGCACCCACGCGTTGAAGAGCCAGTTGAAGGAGAAGGTCGTCAGCATGGTGCCGCCGAGCGTGTTCTTGTTCGCGAGCGCCATCAGCCCCGCGAGGAACTGGCCGCCCGCGCCGAAGAGCAGACACATCACGGAGGCGGTGCGGAACATCGCCGCGGCCTTCACGGGGTCGGCCGGGATCGCGCCGAACGCGATGGGCAGCAACGACGCGCAGCCGATGGAGAGGCCGAGCAGGCCGAGCGGCGTGGGCTCGCCAAAGAAGGGAGGAGCAGCGGCGGCAGCGTTCGGGGCGGTCGACATGGCGCGCCTTTTCCCACACCTCGCCGGGCCGCGCGAGTCCCCGGCGCGGCCAGGTCTGGCCCACCACGCCGCGGCGCCTGCGGGCGCTACGACGCCGTGCCGTCCGGCTCGACGTCGTGGAGCTTGCCCTGATCGAGCGCGCGTCGGCCGTCCGGCAGCTTCGTGAAGAGATCGACCATCCGGTGGCCCCAGCGCAGCTCGTCGTGGAAATATATGTGTCGGGCGCTGACCGTCTGCGAGAGCGCCTCCTCCGTGCCCGTGAGGCTGACGACGAGATCGGCGTTCCACACCTCGACGTCGGCCGGCGTCGCGCCATACAGCGGGCTCGCCTCGTCGATCGGATGGATGACCGTCCAGCTCAGCGCGAAGGAGGGCGACTGGGCGCGGACGAGCTTGAGGTCGAGGAGCTTGCGGATCGTCTCGCCCTCGCGCGTCACCTCGTTGCGCAGCATCGTCACGCGGATCGAGGCCTCGACGATCATGCTCGAGCGCTCGTTCGCCACGCGGAACATCAGCGAAGGTACGCCCTCTCGCGTGGTGATGACCGGGTGGCGGCTGAAGAGCACGCGCGCGGTCGGCCGCGAGAACTTGGCGAAGAGCAGCGAGGTGATCACGGCGAAGCCGACGAGCCCGCAGAGCGCTTCGACAGCGACGAGCGCGTTGGAGAAGTCGCCGATCGGCGTCATCTTGCCGTAGCCGATCGTGGCCATGGTCTGGACGCTGAAGAAGAAGGCGTCGGCGAACGAGCCGGGGCGGGCGTTCTCGATCTCTCCGAACGTGAGGAAGAGCGCCGCGAAGCCGGCGTTCGCCCCCAGATAGACCGCGAGGATGCTCAGCGAGAGCGCCCACCACGAGGCGTTGAGGAGCGAGTGATACAGGTCCGTGAAGGGGCGCCGCTCCGCGCCCAGCCGCACCACCCCGCCCGCTCGCCGCTCTCGCTCGCTCCGCGCTGACATGGGCCCGAGCATAGTGGCTGCCGCGTCGATTGGCCCGCGTCCCGAGCGACCGCGCCCTGCCGTCAGCCCCGGACCCGCCGCTCGAGCACGTCGAGCTGGGCGCGTGGCCCGAGCACGATCAGGGTGTCTCCGGCCTGGAGGCGATCGTCAGCTGCCGGCGCGTAGACCATCTTCCCACCCTCCCTCTTGATCGCGACCACGACGATCTGCAGCTCGTCGCGCAGCTTTGCCGTCGCCAGCGTGGCGCCCACGAGCGGCGAGCCGGGCTGGATCTTCGCCTCCTCGAGCTGGAGCTCGAGCTGCTGCGTGCTGGTCGCGAGATCGATGAAGTCGAGCACGTTGGGCCGCAGCACCGCCTGCACGACCTGCTGGCCGCCGAGCACGAAGGGCGCGATCACGCGGTTCGCGCCGGCGCGCGTGAGCTTGCTCTGCACGTCCTCCGCCTCGGCGCGCGCGACGATGAAGAGCTTTTCGTTGAGCAGCCTCGCGCTCAAGGTGACGAAGAGATTGTCCGCGTCCGACGGCACGACCGTGATCAGCGCGCGCGCCCGCTCGATCCC
>CAYHCR010000404.1:0-4577 GCA_964354895.1 uncultured Myxococcales bacterium
GGCAGCGGCGGCGACGGCGACGGCGGCAGCGTCGGGGGCAGCGGCGGCGACGGCGGCAGCGTCGGGGGCAGCGGCGGCGACGGCGGCAGCGTCGGCGACGTGCTGGAGGGGCGGCACTTCGTGCAGGAGATGATCGGCGACTGCATCGACGTCGCGGAGTGGCTCAGCTTCGAGGTCGACGGCGTGCTGGTGGTCACGTGGGCCGATCGCAACGCGTGCCAGGAGTGGTCCGTCACGCGCTTCGACGGGGGCTGGTCGCGCGAGGCGGACGAGCTCGTCGTCGTGCGGGACGATCGGCCGGGGGAGCAGGCGCGGCTGCGCTACGACGCAGGTCCGCCCGCGATGCTGCACGAAGCGGCGACGGGCGCGGGCTGGCTCGAGCGGCTGGAGGCGCCGCCCGAGTCGGTGGACGAGCTGGCGCCGCGCTAGTCGCGCAGCGGCCGGCCGTCCGAGTCCGTCACGCTGCCGGCGAGCATCATCACGCCGTCGATCAGCGGCCAGAGAGCGCCGACCCAGCAGGTAGACCAGACGACCACGATCTGAAGAATCGCGATGCCCGTGTGGCCCGTGTAGAAGCGGCCGGCGCCGAAACCCCCCAGCAAGATCTGCAGGAGCCCTGCGACGATCTTCTGCTTCTCCGAATACGGCACCCGCGTCACCGGATGGATGCCCCACGGCGCGGCCGGGTTCGGGCCCGAGGCGTAGGGCGGCTGGCCGTACGTCGGCTGCGCGTACGGCGTCGTCGAGACGGGCGGAGGCGGCTGGAACGGATCGTACGGCGAAGTCATGGTGCCTCCGGAGCGCGCACTCTAGCCAATCGCCGGGTCGCCCGGGGGCGCCGGATCGACCGCCAGCAGCGCGCGCGCGCGCTCGGTCCGCGCCCGCCGCGCCGGCTCCGCGACCGCCAGCAGCGGGAGATCCCGCAGGAGCCGCTCCTTCACCCCCTCGTCGACGATCCACTCGTTCGCCAGCCGCTCGAGCTGCCCGCGGACCAGCGGGAGCAGCCCTGCGACCGCGAGGTGCAGCGCCGGATCGGCCGGCGGTCTGCGGGCGAGCGTGGCCGCCGCCGTGAGCAGCGCCGCGCTCGCCTCCGTGATGGAGGTCAGCTCTGCGCGTCGGGAGACGCTGATCGCGAACGCGAGCGTGCACGCGCCGACGTAGAGATCTTCGACGGTCCGGAAGGGGCGCACGACGTCGTCCCAGCCGTCGCCGGGCACGAGGCGGTCCTCGGCGCAGGGCGCGCCCTCGAAGTGCAGCTTTGCGTGCGGGACCTCCGGAACGAAGCGCGTCGCCGGGAGCGTCTCGACGAAGACCCCTGCGCCCTCCGGATCGATCGAGGCGACGCGCAGCCGCGGCCGGCCGTCCTCGCGCGTGCCCTCGCGCACGAGCACGAGCAGCACCTGCGCGATCGGCCCGAGCGTCGCGAAGCGTTTGTCGCCCCAGAGCGCGCCGTCCCGTCGCTCGCAGCGGATCGCGCCAGGCGAATTGCCGCTCTCCTCCGTCACGCAGAGCGAGGCGATCTGCCCTGGCGCGAGCCCCGGCACGAGCGCGTGCAGTCCTGCGGCATAGCCGGCGGCGAAGGCGACGCCGAGCCGATCCCCGCGGGCCGCGGCGAGGCAGGCGGCCGCGAGCGGGGCCGGCGCGTCGATGGTCTCCGCGTGCATCGCAGCGCCCAGCGCCGCCGCGAGGGCGGGATCCGACAGCGTGGGGGGCGGGACCGGACCGGCGAGCAGCGCGTGCAGCAGCGACGAACGCATCGCGCGATCGTGCCAGATGCCGGGGGCCGGCGCACGACGGGCCCCCCGCGCTGCTCTAGATTGCGCGGCATGCCGACCCGAAAGCCGAAGTCCGCCGCGCTCACCGCCGACCAGCTGCAGCAGCGCCTCCGCGCCCCGAAGGCGACGCGCGCGCTGGCGGGCGCGATCGTCGGCAGCCTGCGGCAGGAGCGCCTGCGCGACGTGCTCGATCCGGCGGAGCTGTCCGAGTCGGTCGTGCGCTGGGCTTCGTCGCTCGCGTCGGAGGGGCCGCTCGAGGCGCGGGCGGAGCAGGCGATCGAGGCGGCGCTCGTCGCGCTCGCGAAGGAGCGGCGGCCGCTCGGAAAAGTATTGCCTGAGTCGGCGCGGCGCGCGGCGATGGAGGCGGCCGATCGGAGCTTCACGCTCGATCGCGCGGTGCTGCGCAAGGTCCTCGATCGTCCGCCCGTGCGCCGGCTGCTGCGCGAGCTCTTCTTCGACGCGCTCGTCGCGTTCGGCGAGAAGGTCCGCGCGCCGGTCGCGGAGAGCTCGATCGCCCGCTCCTTCGGCGGCCTCGGAAAGTTCGCGGCGGAGCAGGTCAAGGAGCGCACCGGCTCGCTCGGCGTGCTCGCGTCCGGCGTCGCGGGCGCGGTGCGCGGCGAGGTGGAGCGGCAGTGGGACAAGCGCAGCGTGGAGGTCGCGGACGCGGCGCTGCACGGGATCCTCGGCCGACTGGTGGAGGCGCTCGGAGATCCGGCGCGCGCGCGCGAGCAGGCGGCGCTGCGCTCGGCGCTCGTCGAGGGCGTGCTCGAGCTGACCGGGGCGGAGCTCGCGGCGGAGGCGCGGCGGTACGGGCCGGCGGCGGCGGCGAAGCGGGCCCGCGCGGCGCTCGCCGCGTGGGCTGCCTCCAAGGAGGCGAAGGCGCAGGCGAAGGTCGCGATCGAGGCGCTGCTCGGCGGCGATCTCGATCGCACCGTCGGCGCGCTGCTCGACGAGTGGGGGCTCTCCAAGCGCTTCGAGGAGGAGCTGACGCGGACGCTCGCGCCGCGCCTGCAGGCGCTCTTCGAGGCCGATCTCTTCGAGACGTTCCTGCGCGAGCTCTACGAGGGGGGATGAACCGCGTGCTCTTCGCGCGGCCGGGGCTCGGCGCGCTCGTGCGGGTGACCGACGAGGGTCGCGGCCTCTGCGCGTTGTGGGCCGGCGGCCGCGACGCGGTGCAGTCGCTCGGCTGGCCCGGCCGGCCCCGCCGGCTCGCGTTGCCCTACGCGAAGAGCGTGATCGCCGGGCTCGCGGCGGCCGAACGACTGCATACCTTCCTCGTCGTGGGGCTCGGCGGCGGCACGCTGCCGCGCTTCCTCCACGCGACGCTGCCCGAGGCCCGGATCGAGGCGATCGAGCTCGATCCGGTGATCGTGCAGGCCGCGAAGGCCTGCTTCGGGCTGGTCCCCGACGAGCGGCTGGTCGTACACGAGGGCGACGCGGTGGAGCTCCTGCCGCGCCTGCGCCGGCGCTTCGACGTCATCCTGCTGGACGCGTTCACCGGCGACGCCCTCCCGCGCGCGCTGCTGACGCCGTCCTTCCTCGCGGCGGTCCGGCGTCGGCTCGCGCCGGGCGGCACGCTGCTGGCGAACGTCTGGAGCGCGCGGCTGCACAAGGACGCGCCGGAGATCGAGGCCATCTACAGGCAACACTTCCCGACGCTGCGCAAGCTCGTGCCGCCGCACGCCGCGAATCGGATCCTGGTCGCGCCGCGCCGCTGGCCGTCGCCGGTGGAGCTCAGGCGCCGGGCCGACGCGCTGCAGGCGCGGCTCGGCGTGCGCTTCTCGCTCGCCGCCCGCCTCGACCGGGGGGCGACCGGTGACGATCGCGGCCGCGCTCGCTAGGGTGGCGCCGCGACTTTGACCCCGGAGAGCCCCATGGCGACGACGCCCGCAGGCGTGAACGTGATCCTCCACCCGCTCGTGCAGCACAAGCTGTCGCTGATGCGGAAGAAGGACACCTCGACCTCGAGCTTCCGCGCGCTGCTCGAGGAGATCTCGATGCTGCTCGCGTACGAGGTGACGCGCGATCTGCCGGTCGTGCACGAGCAGATCGAGACGCCGCTCGAGCCGATGAACGCGACGATGCTCGAGGGCAAGAAGCTGGTCATCGTCTCGATCCTCCGGGCGGGCAACGGCATCCTCGACGGGATGCTCAAGATCCTCCCGTCGGCGCGCGTCGGACACATCGGCCTCTACCGGGATCCCAAGACGCTCATCGCGGTCGAATACTATTTCAAGGTCCCGGCAGACATGTCCGACCGGGACGTGATCATCGTCGACCCCATGCTCGCCACGGGCAACAGCGCGGTCGCCGCCGTGAACCGCATCAAGGCCACCAACCCCCGCTCGATCCGCTTCGTGTGTCTCCTGACCGCGCCCGAGGGCATCGAGGTCTTCCGCCGGAGCCACCCCGACGTGCCGATCTGGACGGCCGCGGTCGATCGGCAGCTCAACGACCACGGCTACATCCTGCCGGGCCTCGGGGATGCGGGCGATCGGCTCTTCGGGACGCGCTGAAGGTTCGTTCGGGCCCTGGGACCCCGCGGAAGGACCGCGCCCGACTCCGGCCGGGGGCCCCGCCCGCCGCCGCAGTCCCCTGCTTGCTCAGACGCGCAGAGTGGCCGGTAGGAATAGTCGGCGCCGCGGTAACCGACACGACTTCGCCGCAGGAGACTGCGGACGCCGGGCCTCCCCCGGCCTTCGCTGGGCGCTACCTGGCCCACAGGCGGCACGGCGATACATGCGTCGCGCAGAGGTCTTGCCGCCGCAGTTTACGCACCGTCGCAGTCGCTGACTCTGACGC
>CAYHCR010000405.1:0-4574 GCA_964354895.1 uncultured Myxococcales bacterium
CAAGTCGCTGAGCAGCCATCTGCATTGATAGTATTGCCGTCATCGCACTGCTCCGCGCCGGCCCGCAGGCCGTCACCGCAGGCCGCAGCGCCGCAGGTCCACGGCGTGCCGAACGTGCAGCTCCAGCCCGCCTCGATCGCGCACGTCGCGCTGCAGCCGTCGTTCGCCGTGACGTTGCCGTCGTCGCACGTCTCGAAGAACTCGCGGACACCGTCGCCGCAGGTCGACTCGAGCAGGCACGTCGCCGAGCAGCCGTCGCCCGGCACCGTGTTGCCGTCGTCGCACGTCTCGCCGGGCGCCACGGCGCCGTTGCCGCAGGCGGGGAACGTGCAGTTGCTGTCGCATGTGTCGCCGTTGATGGCGTTGGCGTCGTCGCACTGCTCGGCGCCCTGCAGCGTGCCGTTGCCGCACTCGCGCCGGCAGTCCACCGCGCAGCCGTCGTTCGGGAGCACGTTGCCGTCGTCGCAGGTCTCCGTACCGGCGCGCACCGTGTCACCGCACGAGGCGGTGACGGCGATGACGAGCTGGTAGCGCGGCGTGCTGGTCGAGAAGCCGAGCACGCGGACGAAGTAGGTGCCGGGCGCGAGGTGGCGCGAGGCGGCGACGTCGATGCGCGAGCAGTTGCCCGGGCCGGAGTCGTCGTCCGTCGCGAGCTGCGTGGTGCCGTCGGGCCCGAAGAGCGCCGCCAGCGTGTCGATGGTCACGCAGTTCGGCGCGCCGGTCGCGTCGTAGGTCTCGATCACCACGTCGGAGTAGGTGGAGAGCGTGAACGAGTAGAAGTCGGCCTCGCTCGCGACGCCGATCGCGCCGTGGATCGCGACGCCCGTGCCGGCCGCGTTCGCCGTGGCGGAGGTCCCGTTGGGCTCCGCCTCGAAGAGGTGGCCCGCCTCGACCGTGCAGGTGAGCGAGCAGCCATCCCCCGCGATCAGGTTGTTGTCGTCGCACTGCTCCGGCGGCGTGAGGATGCCGTTGCCGCAGACTGCGGCGCAGACGCTCGGCGAGCCCACGCAGCCGTAGCCCGCCTCGACCGCACACGTTCCCGTGCAGCCATCGCCCGGGTTCAGGTTTGCGTCGTCGCACGCCTCTGCGCCGAGCCGCAGGCCGTCGCCGCAGATCGCGGTGCAGGAGCCCGCGCCCACGCCGACGCAGCTCCAGCCCGCCTCGACGGCGCACGCGCCGTCACAGCCGTCGCTACCGTTCACGTTTGCGTCGTCGCACGCCTCTGCGCCGACCTTCGCGCCGTCGCCGCAGATCCCCGTGCAGAGGCTCGGCGAACCCAAGCAGCTCCAGCCGCCCTCCGCGATGCACGCGGCCGAGCAACCGTCCCCGTCGGTCAGGTTTCCGTCGTCGCAGCCCTCGGCGCCCGCGGTGATGCCGTCGCCGCAGCCCGCGGCGCAGACGCTCGGCGAGCCGACGCAGGTGTAGCCCGCCTCGGTCGTGCAGGCCGCCGCGCAGCCGTCGCCGTTCACCAGGATGCCATCGTCACAGCCCTCGCCCTCGGCCACCACGCCGTCGCCGCAGATGCGGATCTGGCAGGAGGGGAACGAGCAGGCGTCGTTCGGGTTCACGTTGCCGTCGTCGCACTGCTCGCCGCCCGACGTGACGCCGTTGCCGCAGCCGGTGGGCGTGCAGTTGCTGTCGCAGCCGTCGCCGCTGATGACGTTGCCGTCGTCGCAGAGCTCCGGGCCCGACAGGATGCCGTTGCCGCAGCCGGTGGCGGTGCAGTTGCTGTCGCAGCCGTCCCCGTTGGTCCGGTTGCCGTCGTCGCACTGCTCCGGGCCGGCGACGACGCCGTTGCCGCAGTCGGCGATGCAGACCGACAGCGAGAACGACTGGAAGGAGCCGGCGATGCCGGCATCGTTGTCGACCGCCTGAACGCTCCACGCGCCCGTCACAGCCTCACCCGCGAGGAGAGAGAGCGGCTGCTCCGGCCGGAACGTGCCCGTGAACGGCGCAGCGCCCGAGCCAATGGCGCCCGGCGCAGCATCGTCGAAGACGGTCGCGACGAGGTTGTCGCCGGAGCCGCCACGGTTGCCGAACAGCATGCGCGGCGTGCCGAGCGGCGAAGTGAGCGTGACGAACACGTCGCCGATAAAGGCGTGCGAGAGGCGTTCGATGCGGACCGCCGCGTTCGTCACGAAGCCCACGTCGGGGACGTTGACCGTCAGCGTGCCGCCGGCCGGCGTGTTGTCCGGGACCGGCACCGGGCCGACCACGTGGAGGATGCGCGCCGTCTCGCCAGGGCCGCAGCCGAGGAACGGCTCGAAGCGGCAGGTCGGGTCGCAGCCGTCGCTCGGGAGCGTGTTGCCGTCGTCGCACTGCTCCACGCCGATGAGGGTGCCGTCGCCGCAGAGGGGCGCACAGCTGCCCGCCCCCGCGCCGACGCAGGTCCAGCCGAGCTCGACGCCGCACAGCACGCCGCAGCCGTCGCCCGCGATCGCGTTGGCGTCGTCGCAGAGCTCGAGGCCCTCGATCAGGCCGTCGCCGCAGGTCGACTCGAGCAGGCAGGTCGCGTCACAACCGTCGCCGGCCGCCACGTTGCCGTCGTCGCACTCCTCGGCGCCGCCGTTGTTGATGGCGCCGTCGCCGCAGATCTCGGTGACGCAGGTCGAGGTGCAGCCGTCGCCGTTGACGACGTTGCCGTCGTCGCACTGCTCGGTGACGCCGTTGTTCACGGCGCCGTCGCCACAGACCTCGAGGCGGCAGTCCGGACCGCAGCCGTCGCCGGCCGTGACGTTGGAGTCGTCGCACGTCTCCGAGCCGCCCATCGTGCCGTCGCCGCAGGTCGCGGTGATCGAGAGGACGAGCTGGTAGCCGAACGAGTCGGCGGCCGACCAGGCCCGCGCGCGGACGAAGTACGTGCCCGGCGCGAGGTGACGCGACGAGGCGTTGTCGATGCGCGAGCACGAGAGCACGCCGCCGTCGTCGTCGCTGGTGAGCTGCGTGACGCCGTCCGGCGCCATCAGGTGGACGACCGTGTCGATGCCGGCGCAGTTGGGCGCGCCCGTGGCGTCGAAGCTCTCGATCACCACGTCGCTCGTCGCGGTCAGCGTGAACGAGTACCAGTCGTTTTCCGCGGCCGGGGAGATCGAGCCGTGGATCGCGACGTTCGCGCCCGACGCGTTCGCGGTGGCAAAGGTGTCGTTGAGCTCCGTCTCGAAGAAGTGGCCCGCCTCGACCGCGCACGCGAAGCAGCCGTCGCCGGCGATCGCGTTGCCGTCGTCGCAGCCCTCGGCGCCCTCGAGCGTGCCGTTGCCGCACTCGAACTGGCAGGCCGCGCTGCAGCCGTCCGCCGGGTTCGTGTTGCCGTCGTCGCACGTCTCGGTGGCGCTGTTGTTCACGACCGCGTCGCCGCAGAACTCGGTCACGCACGTCGCGGAGCAGCCGTCGCCCGCGACCGCGTTGGAGTCGTCGCACAGCTCTGCGCCCGCGACGAGCCCGTCGCCGCACGTCGTCGAGCACACGCTCGTCGCGCCGACGCACGTGTAACCCGCCTCGATCGCGCAGAGCGCGTCGCAGCCGTCGCCGGCGACCACGTTGGAGTCGTCGCACGTTTCGGTCACGCCGTTGTTGACGAGCCCGTCGCCGCAGCTCTCGAGCTGGCAGGAAGCGTTGCAGCCGTCGCCGGCGTTCGTGTTGCCGTCGTCGCACGCCTCGACGCCCGCGTCGTTGACGAAGGTGTCGCCGCAGAACTCGAGCACGCAGGCCGCGCAGCCGTCGCCGGCGATCGCGTTGCCGTCGTCGCACTGCTCGGCGTTGCCGTTGTTGTCGAGGCCGTCGCCGCAGAACTCGTCCGCGCAGGCCGCGTTGCAGCCATCGCCCGCGTTCGTGTTGCCGTCGTCGCACGTCTCGCCGAGCGACGCCGTGACCGTGTTGTCGCCGCAGAACTCGAGCGTGCAGGCCGGCGTGCAGCCGTCGCCCGTGCTCGCGTTGCCGTCGTCGCAGGCCTCGCCGTTGTCGTTGACGATGCCGTCGCCGCAGCTCTCGGAGACGCACGTCGCCGAGCAGCCGTCGCCGGCCGTCGTGTTGCTGTCGTCGCAGCTCTCGGCGATGTCGACCGTGCCGTTGCCGCAGGTCTCGTTCGACGTGCAGGCCGAGTTGCAGCCGTCGCCGTTGCCGTTGTTGCCGTCGTCGCAGAGCTCGCCGCGCAGCACGTCGAGGAAGCCGTTGCCGCAGCTCTCGTCCGACGAGCAGGCAGCGTTGCAGCCGTCGCCGTCGACGGTGTTGCCGTCGTCGCAGACCTCCGTCACGTCGAAGAGGCCGTTGCCGCACACCTCGAGGGAGAGACAGGCGGCGTCGCAGCCGTCGCCGCTGACGGTGTTGCCGTCGTCGCAGCGCTCGTTCACGTCGACGAGGCCGTTGCCGCAGACCTCGAGCGAGAGACAGGCGGCGTCGCAACCGTCGCCGCTGACGGTGTTGCCGTCGTCGCAGAGTTCGGCGCCGGCCACACGTCCGTCACCGCAGACGTTCGGGGGGGCGCACTCGTTGCTGCCCGCCTGCGCGATCGGGAGCACGCACGCGAGGACATGGCTGCAACCGACCTCGTCGTTGATGCACGCGACCGCGGTGTCCAG
>CAYHCR010000406.1:0-4572 GCA_964354895.1 uncultured Myxococcales bacterium
CCCGCCCGCTGAGCCGCCCGGCACCGAGCCTCGCTCCCCCTGCGAGCGGTTCTCGCTGGACGTGTTCGACACGGCGGACGATCTGCAGCCCTTCCTCTCCGCGACCGGCGACGCTGTCCTGCCACGGGTCGACTGGGCCACCGAGCGCGTCGTGGCGCTCTCGACCGGGCAGTGCGGCGGAGGCGGCAACCACGTGGCGGTCTGCGGCGCCGGAGAGGTCGACGGGGCCCTCCGACTGCAGGCCCGCACCTGGAACGTCGGCGGCGGTGGCGCCGTCCTGACGCAGGCCTACGCGCTCGTCGCGATCCCGCGGGTCGCGCCCGCAGAGGTGACCGTGCTGCCGCTCGCGACCGACGCCTGCGGGCCGTGACGCGCTAGAGCCCGAGCGCCGCGAAGAGCGCGGCCACGCCGGTGACCCGCCGCGGGATCGCCCGGTGCTCCGCCCGCAGCACGCCCGCTTCGACCGCGCCGTCGAGGAACGCGAAGAGGGGCCCCCAGAAGTCGAGCCCGTCGGGATCGACGAAGAGCACGGGCTTGTCCGACCCGCCGAGCTGCACGTCGGTGAGCACCTCGAACGCCTCGTCGAGCGTGCCGAAGCCGCCGGGCAGCACGGCGAAGGCGTCGCTCGCCGCGAAGATCTCCGCCTTGCGCTCCGCCATCGTCTGCACGGAGATCAGCCGCGTGACGCCCCGGTGCGCGAGCTCCCGATCCTCGATCCGCTTGGGGATCACGCCGAGCACCTCGCCGCCCGCCTCGAGCGCTGCGTCTGCCAGCCGCCCCATCGTGCCGATCCGCGCGCCGCCGTAGACGACGCGCACCCCGCGGGCGCCACACGTGCGACCGAGTTCGTCCGCGAGCGTGCGCACCGCCGGCGCCGCGCGGTCCGAGGACGCCAGAAAAATGCCGAGGGACGACGGGGGCTTGGGCATGACAGGCACGCTCCCAGAGAGCGCCGCGGAGCGCAAAGCCGCCGAGGGAGTTTCGGATCCCGCGGGTCCGTGGGGTCCTATGCTGCAGACCGACCGACGCGCGGCGAGGGGCCGCGGCGGACGGCGACGGCCGCCGATGGCGGCGTCGAACCAACCGGGCGGTGACGCCGCCCGACACGCAGAGGGAGAGGGGCCATGCGGAACGGAACGTGGAAGTGGCTGGCGGCGGCGACGCTCGGGGCGATGCTCGCGGCGTGCGGCGGGGAGGCGGCCGAGGAGCCGACGCCGACGCCCCAGGAGGGCGACGACGAGTACGCCGACGCGATCCCGGACGCAGACATGCTCTCGCTCGGCGGCGGGTCGAGCGGGCAGGGCCTGTCGAGCGCCGAGCAGGGGCTCGCCGATCCGAGCGGCTTCAAGGGCGTCGCCGACGGGATCATGACCGGTCTCAACGGCCTGCTGCACGACACCCACCGGGGCCTGCGAGACTTCGCGCTCGCGGCGCCGCACGTCGACGTGACGATCGAGGGGAAGGATTGCCGGGTCTGGCAGGCGGCGTGGGACGGCGTCGAGTGGCGGCTCGCCTCGTGTGTCGAGGAGCGCGTGCGACGCAAGTACGCCTTCCTGCTCGCCGGCCGCCCCGAGGGCAGCACGAGCGAGGACGACTTCCTGCTGGTCTTCGCAGGCCGCGGCGCGGTGCTGCCGAAGTTCGAGGCCCGGAAGCGCGGCGCCGGAGAGATCGGCTACGACTTCGACAACCTCGCGACGCTCACGGGCGAAGCGGGCCTCCGCGGCAAGATGGCGGTCGGCTACCGCGCGGCCGGTCGCGCCCGCCAGCTCGTCGTCGCGATGGACGGCGTCCAGGGCGAGGGCGACGCCCAGCCCACTCGCGCGGTCTTCCGCTTCGTCGACCTCTACGGCCGCGGCGGCAAGTTCTCCTGGATCACCGACAACGACTTCCTCACGCGCGACGCGGCGGGCGAGGTCGTCGACGGCCAGGACGGCGTCAACGAATTCGGCCGCGCGGCGATCTCCTGGAACGGCGACGGCGCGGCCCGCACGGTGGTGCTCGCCTGCGGTGGCACGCTCGGTGAGGCCTGCTTCCGCATCGCGCAGTGCTGGACGAAGGACGCCGCCGACGCGACCTTCACCGAGGCCTCGCTCGATCCCAATGCGGAGCCGTCGTGGAGCGCGGCGAGCTGCGGCGAGGTCGTGATCGCCCCCGAGATCCCGGACGAGGTCGACGCCGAGCCGCCGCCGGCGGGTGAGAACGGGACGCCCGACGCGATCGAGCCCGACGCGATCCCCGAAGAGAACTGAGCGGAGACAGGTGGGGTGGGGCGCGCGGCGGGGTCCCTTCGGGGCCTCCGCCGCGCGGCGTTTTGCAGGGTGGTATCTTCCGCGCCCTTTCAGGAGACGCCATGCAGGAACGCTACGAGCCGTCGTCGATCGAGCCGAAGTGGCAGCAGCGCTGGGAGTCCGAGGCGCTCTTCACCGCCGGTCGCTTCCCCGAGCGACCCAAGAAGTACGTGCTGGAGATGTTCCCGTACCCCTCGGGCGCGATGCACATGGGGCACGTGCGCAACTATCTGATCGGCGACGTGATCGCCCGGATGGCGCGCATGCGCGGCTTCGACGTGCTGCACCCGATGGGCTGGGACGCGCTCGGCCTGCCTGCGGAGAACGCGGCGATCAAGGACGGCCGCCATCCGGCGGAGCGGACCGCGGAGAACATCATCTCCTTCGTCAAGGAGATGAAGCGGATCGGCTTCTCCTACGACTGGTCGCGCGAGCTCTCGACCGCAGATCCGGCCTATTACCGCTGGAACCAGTGGTTCTTCCTCAAGATGCGCGAGCGCGGGCTCGTCTACCGCCGCCGCTCGGCCGTCAACTGGTGCAACGACTGCAATACTGTCTTCGCCAACGAGCAGGTGAAGGAAGGTCGCTGCGAGCGCTGCAGCAACCCCGTCGTGATCAAGCGCATGCCCGAGTGGGCGTTCCGGATCACGAGCTACAGCGAGCGGCTGCTGCAGAACCTCGACGGGCTCACCGAGTGGCCGTCGCAGATCGTCACGCTGCAGCGCAATTGGATCGGGAAGAGCGAAGGCGCGGAGCTCGACTTCGCGGTGACGGGCGGCAGCGAGACGCTGCGCGTCTTCACCACGCGCGCAGACACGATCTTCGGCTGCACCTACGTCGTGATCGCGCCGGATCACCCGACCCTCGCGACGATCGTCCCGGCCGAACGGCGCGCCGCGGTCGCCGCGTTCGCCGCGGAGCAGGCCCGCAAGGCGGCCGCGCGCGGCAAGGACGAGGAGCCGCCGAAAGAGGGCCTCGACACCGGCGCCCGCGTCCTGCATCCCTTCACCGGCGCAACGCTTCCCGTCTGGGCGGCGAACTTCGTCGTCTCCGACTACGGCACCGGCTGCGTGATGAGCGTGCCGGCGCACGACGAGCGGGACTTCGACTTCGCGAAGCAGTACGGGCTGCCGGTCGTGACCGTGATCCAGCCGGCGGCGGGCGAGAAGCTGCCCGCGGGACCGGCGCTCAACGGCGCCTTCACCGAGGACGGCGTGCTCGACGCGAGCGGGCCGTTCACGGGGAAGACGAGCGCCGAGGCGCGGCGGGCGATCGCGCTCGCAGCAGGAGAGAAGGGCGCGGGCGCGCTCACGGTCACCTACCGGCTGCGCGACTGGGGCATCTCCCGCCAGCGCTACTGGGGCACGCCGATCCCGATCGTCTATTGCGACACGTGCGATCCGGAGGGTGAGGGGATCTCCGTCCCGTTCGAGCAGCTCCCGGTGCAGCTGCCGATCATCGAGGTCGACAAGGTCCTCACCGGTCGCGGCTCCGCTCCACTGGCAAAGGTGACCGATTGGGTCACGACGACCTGTCCGACGTGCAGGGGGCCGGCGCGGCGCGAGTGCGAGACGATGGACACCTTCGTCGACTCGACCTGGTACTTCGCGCGCTACCTCGACCCGAAGAACACGGAGCTGCCCTTCTCGCGCGCGGCGGCCGATCGCTGGCTCTCCGTCGACGTCTACGTCGGCGGCCCCGAGCACGCGACGATGCACCTGCTGTACTTCCGCTTCTGGACGATGGTGATGAAGGAGCTGGGGCTCTGCGCGCACGAGGAGCCCGTGAAGCGGCTCGTGACGCAGGGGATCGTCAACGGGCCTGACGGCCGCAAGATGAGCAAACGCTGGGGGAACGTCGTCTCGCCGGGCGCGATCATCCAGCGCTACGGCGCAGACGCCGCGCGGACCTTCGTCCTGTTCGCGGGCCCGCCGGACAAGGACATCAACTGGAGCGACGAGCAGGTCGAGGGCTGCGCGCGCTTCCTCTCGCGCGTCTGGCGGCTCGCGTACGCGAACCACGCGGACGCGGGCGCAAAGGTGCCCGAGGCGGCGACCGGGCGCGCGCTCACGATCCGCAAGGCGGCGCACAAGACCCTCGCGGGCGTGACGGAGGATCTCGAGCGGCTCTCCTTCAACACGGCGATCGCGAAGTGCATGGAGCTGGTGAACCTGCTGACGCCGATCGTCCCGGCGGACGACGCGGAGCGCGGCGCGGTGGCCGAGGCGATCCGCCTGCTCGCGGTGATGCTCTCGCCGATCGCGCCGCACCTTGGCGAGGAGCT
>CAYHCR010000407.1:0-4570 GCA_964354895.1 uncultured Myxococcales bacterium
GGCGTCGCTGTCACGCCCTGTGTCTTGCTCCCATCGTCACGACGCCCGCTGAAGCTCGGACCTCGTCACGCCCCCTCAGCATGGTGAAGGGGGCGCACGACGCGGCCCCACAGCAGGAGCACACGATGACGACCACCACCACCGCCCAGAAGAACGTTCCCGCCTTCGAACTCTTCTACGTGGAGGAGCGCCCCGCCGACCGCCACCTCGGGGAAGCTCGCGTACAGGATCGCAGGCGCACCGGCCGCCTGGACGCTCCCGGCCGCCCCGCCTCGCAGCTCCACGAAGCCCGCCGCCCGCTCCCAGCGGACGACCGCGTCGCCGGCCAGCCCCGTCGCGCCGACCCGGAGCTCGATCGCGTCGAAGGGATCCTCCGTGCCGTCCTCGGAGACGACCTCGACGAAGAGCACGCCGGCATGCCGCGCCGCGCGGACCACGCCGCCGCGCCGCGCCCCGCCCGCCTCGGGCCCGGTGGGCCGGAAGCGGATCTCGGAGGCCGGCGCGATGGAGCCGACGAGCGTGCCCGGAGGGAGCGCCCGCAGCGTCGGCGCGGGCAGCTCTGCCGGCTGCAGCACCGAGAAGCCCGTGCGCGCGAGCTCGATCCCGGCCGCCTGCAGCGTCGCCACGTACGCCCCCGGCCGCAGCGTCGCGGCCGGCAGCACCACCTGCCAGCGCGCGGTCGCGCCCGCCGCCACCTGGACGGCGCGGACGTCGATCGGACCGTGGCCGGGCAGCTCGATCACCGCCTCCACGTCGAGCGCTCCGCCCGCTGCGCCGGCGAGCGTCGCGGTCAGCTCCAGCGACTCGCCGGATCCGAGCGCGTCATCCGTCACGAGCAGGGTCCCGAGCGCGGAGAGCCCGATGGGCAGCTCTGCGAACGCCGAGGCGATCGCGACCCCCGCGAGCCGGAGCGTCGCCGTCGCGCGGCACGAGCCGCCGACGCCCGGCACCGCGAAGCGCTCGGCGAGCTGCGTCGAGGCCCCGCGCGCGAGCAGCGGCACGCTCCGCACGACGGAGAGTTCCGGCGAGAGGCCGCCGGGACAGTCGACGATGAGCTCCACCGAGGCGCCGGAGAGGCGCTCGGCCGCAGCGTCGTTCGTCACCGTCACGAAGAGCTGCGCCTCGCCGCCCGCGGGCAGCGGGAGCGGCGCGCCGGCGAGCGTGAGCCGCCCGCCCGAGAGCAGCGCGTCGGGCGTCGCGGGATCGCAGTCGTCGTCGAGGCCGTTGCCCGGAAGCTCTGCGGCCGATGGCCCCACGGAGGCGAGCGCGTCGTCGCAGTCCGCCGGAGGACAGCGGCCGTCTCCATCGGCGTCCGGCGCGCAGGCCGGGACCGGCAGGACCCCGACCGCGAACACGAGCAGCGCCGCGTTGCCGGCCGGATCCGTCGCCTGAACCGTGAAGCTCTGCGCGCCTGTCGCGGGCGCGCGCCAGGTGATCCGGCCGTCGCTGCCGAGGGCCGCGCCGGCGGGCGACTGCAGCAGGGCGAGGCCGACCACGAGCCCCTCCGGATCGACGGCGAGCGGATCGAAGCGCAGCTCTGCGCCCGCGACGATCGACGCCGGCGGCGTGCCGAGGAAGACCGGGGCGCGATCGTCGCAGCGCACGATCTCACCCGCCGCGATCGCCGCCTGGGGCGGTTCGCCGGGCGCGCCGCGCACGCGCAGCAGCAGCGTCTGCGCCAGCGCGAGCGGCGCGAGGCCCTCGGCGAGCAGCGTGCGATCCACGAAGGCGCCGGGCGGGAGCGGGAGTCCGAGGCGCGAGGTGGCGAGCACGCGCTCCTGCACGCCGTCGGTCGCGACGAGCTCGACCAGGGCGTCGGCCGAGGCGGCACCGCTGCCACCGTTGCCGACGCGTACGGTCGCCTGCACGCGGACGGCGCACGCCTGCGCGCGGAAGCTGGCGCGATCGAGCTTCAGCGCGGCGGCCTGCGACGAGGCCGGGAGCGCGCGGAGGATCTCGCCGAGATCGAAGTAGCGATCGTCGCCGCCCTGCAGCTGCACGACGACCGGCGAGCTCGCCGAGAGGCGCACGATCGTCTCGTCGGGGAGCCGCCGCGCCGCGTAGGGCGGGAGCGCCTCCGCGACGCCGTCGACGTAGAGCGAGACGGGCGTTCGACCGCTGAGCACGACCGAGTCATTCGTCGTCTGGCGCAGGCCGTGCACGACGTGCTCGAGGCCGCCGTCGCCGAGGAGCTGGCTGACGTCCTCGCCGAGCAGGCCGATGGAGCTCGCGCCCGGCCGCGCGAGATCGCCCGCGAGCAGCACGACCGGCGCGGACGAGACGAGCGTCGCCGCCCGCTGCTCGCCGATCGCCACATGGAGCGCCACGCCGGCCTCGCCCACCGTACCCGACGCGAGCAGCGTGCCGGTCGAGCTGCGCAGCTCGTAGCTCGCGGCCTGCAGGCCGAAGAGCACGATCGCGCCGCCGCTGCCGTCGCGCGCGCGGGTGTCCAGGAAGAACCGCCGGCCCGCGTCGCCAGCCTGCGCTGCTGCACGCTCCGCCGGCGGCACCACCGAGAACCCGGTGACGGAGGCCGAGTGCACGAGCACGTCACCGGTCGCGTCGAGCCGGAAGACCGTCCGCGCGGTGAGCGGGACGCTCCCCTCGGTCGCGGGCTCCCAGGTGTCCCCGGCGGCGAGCGAGGCGCTGCCGAGCGGCGCGCCGACCGCGTCGCGCAGCGTGACCGTCGCCGGCTCGACCGCGGTGACGACGAGGCGGTTGTTCGAGGTCAGCGTCGGGATCCAGAGCACGAAGCTCCGGCCGACGCGGCTGCCCTCGACGTCCGGGTGGTAGAGGTCGCCGCCGAAGTCGTCGCCGAAGATCTCGAGCCCGTGGTACGCCTGCACAGGTCCGTCCGCCTCGAGCACGAAGTGCTCCAGCACATACGGGCCCATCGGTCCGACGCCCTCGACCGGGACGGCCGTCGGGGCGTTCGCGACGAGCACGCCCGCCTGGACGGTCGACGCGGTCGCCGGATCGATCACCGCGTAGACGGCGTCGCGATCGGGCGAGAGCAACGTCACGCCCGGCTGCGCGTCGGTGAAGACCGGCAGGAAGCCGGCCCACGTGCGCGGCCCGTCCGCGACCTCGCCCGAGGCGCGCACGTCGTTGCTGCGATCGGCGTCGAGCCCGCCCTGCGCGGCGTCGACGATCGCGGTCGCGACGTTCCCTGCGAACAGGTTCTCGCCGGAGGCCGCCACGTCGAGCTCCACGCGCTCGCCCGGCAGCAGCGCCGGAACGATCGCGAGCCCCTGCAGCACGTCCGCGGGGCCGAGGCCGCGCGCGCCGTCCTGCTCTTCGTACAGCGCCACGTCGCTCCCCGCCGCGGGGCGGTCGCCCAGGTTCGCGAGGACGACGACAGCCGTGCCGGTGCGCAGACCCGCCGCGTCGACGAGCCCGTCGGTGCGCAGCTCGACGATCGCGAGATCGGGGCCGCGAGGCAGGAGCGCCACGTCGATCGGCAGCCGCTGGATCGCCTCGCCGCCGAGGCCGTCACGCGCGCGCAGCGTCAGCCACGCGGGGCCGGCGAGCACCGGCGTGAAGGTCAGCAGCGGCGGCACGGCGAGCGCGTCGAGCGTCGCCCCGGCCGGCGCGTCGAGCAGCTCGATCGTCAGGGGATCTCCGTCCGGATCGTCGACGATCACGGCGGACGCGATCGACTCACCGAGCACCACCGAGCGGGGCGGCCGCGAGCGGAACAGCGGCGGCGCGTTGCCGGCGGTGTCCGCGACCTGCAGCACGGTCCGCTGGGTCGACGTGGCGCCGTAGCGGTCGGCCGCGGTCAACACCAGCTCATGCGTGCCCGGGCGGCGCAGCGCGCCGGTGATCACGGCGCCGTCGAACGCGAGCCCGCGCGGGAGCATGGGCGCGTCGAGGAAGACGACATCGCCGTCGGGATCGAGCGCGGTCGGACCAAACGAGATCGGCTGCGCGAGGCCGACGATCGCCGGCGGCGCGTTCGTGAAGGCGGGCGCGCCGTTCGTGACAGGCGCGGCGGACGCGGGGAGGACGGCGCCGATCGTCGAGGCGCGATCGTCGAACGCCTCGCCGCTCGGGGCGTCGAGCGCGAGCGTGAAGAGCTGCGCGCCGAGCGCGCTCGAGGTGTCGAAGGCGGCCGCGACTGGGAGGCTCCCGCCGACGGCGAGCGCGGGCACCTCGAGGACAAGCAGCTCTGCGGGCGCGCCGACGCCGCGCCGCGCGGTGAGCCGCACCATGTTGGGCGCCGAGTCGCTGCCGCCGCCGTTGTGCACGACGCCGGTGAGCGAGAGCGGCGCGCCGGAGGGCACGGCAGGCCCCGCCGCGAGCTGCACCGCGAGGTCGGGCGCGAGGCGCACCTCCGCCTCGGCCGCGAGGAAGCCGGTCAGCAGCGCCGGATCGGAGGCGGCCGCGCAGCCCTCCGCGTCGAGCCGCGCCACGGCCGCGTCGAGGGCGGCGAGCGCGTCGGCCGAGCCGGGCCTCGCCAGCAGGCCGGCGCGGAACGCCTCGAGCGCCGCGCGCTGGGCGCCGACCCACAGCGGCGTGCAGCCGGCCGCGCCCTGCTGCGTCGCGACGAGGAGGTCTGCGAGGCGCC
>CAYHCR010000408.1:0-4565 GCA_964354895.1 uncultured Myxococcales bacterium
GCGTGAACTCCCAGGTCGCCAGCCGCAGCACGTTGCGGTCCACGCGCGCCATGCGGTCGATCCGCCACGTCGGCGAGGCCTCGGCGATCGCCGCGTCCAGCGCCGCGCGGCCGCCCACCACGCCACGCACCAGCTCCTCGGCGAAGGCATGAGCGTCGGGCGAGACCGCGTCGCCGAGCGTCTCCCAGACCCGCGAGAGGAGCTCGGACAGTTCTGCCGACTCCACCACCTCGAGCGAGAAGAGCGCCTGCAGCGCGCGCTCACGGCCGTTCCGCCGGACGTCGCCCACGCTACGCCCTCCCCGTGCCGCCGAAGGCGCGGTAGAGGTTGGCCTGCTCGATCGCGGCCAGCATCGCCTCGCCGCCTTTGTTGCCGGACTTCGCGCCCGCACGGTCGATCGCCTGCTCCAGCGTGTCGACGGTGAGCACGCCGAACGCCACGGCGCAGCGGGCCCGCATCGAGACCTCGCCGATCGCGCGCGTGACGGCGCCGCAGACGTGCTCGTAGTGGTCGGTGCCGCCGCGGATCACCGCGCCGAGCACGACGACCCCGTCGAACTGGCCGCTCTCCGCGACGCGCTGCGCGAGCGGACCGAGCTCGAAGGCGCCGGGACAGCGGAAGATCGAGAGCGACGCGACGTCGCCGCCGTGGCGCGCAAAGCTGTCCGCGGCCCCCTCGAGCAGCCGATCCGTCACGAAGTGGTTGAAGCGGGAGACGCAGATCGCGAGCTTCAGCCCGGTCGCGAGCACGTTCCCTTCGAGGATCTTCATGCGTCCTTCCCCGCGCGCCGCCTGGCGCGCAAGCCCGTCGCCTTGGCCGGCTTCCCCGCGGGGCGCGGCGCGCCCTCACCGGCGAGCGCGACCTGCTCGACCACCTCGAGGCCGTAGCCCGCGAGCCCCACGAGCTTCTTGGGGTTGTTCGTCATCAGCCGCAGCTTGCGCACGCCGAGATCGCTGAGGATCTGCGCGCCGATCCCGAAGTCGCGGAAGGATCCGGTGCTCTTGTTGCCGTCGTCGCGGACCTCGGCGGCCGCGACGCGAGCGCACTTCAGCACGGCCGCCCCGCCACGACCCTCCTGCTGGAGATAGACCAGCGCGCCCCGGCCGTCCCGCCCGATCGCCGCGAGCGCCTCGGCGAGCTGTCCGCCGCACCCGCAGCTCGAGGAGCCGAGCGAGTCACCGACCGCGCACTGCGCGTGGACCCGCGCGAGCACCGGCTCGATCCCGCGCACGTCGCCCTTCACGAGCGCCACGTGCGTGCGGGCGTCGCCCTCGGTCTGGTAGGAGATCGCGCGGAAGGCGCCCGCGCGGCCGAACACGAGCGACTCTTCGCCCACGCGCCGGACCAATCGCTCGCTCTCCAGCCGGTACCGGACGAGATCCGCGATCGAGACGAGCACGAGCTTGTGTCGTTTGGCGAAGCGCTGCAGATCCGACAGGCGTGCCATCGTGCCGTCGTCGTTCATGATCTCGCAGATCACGCCCGCGGCCCGGAGCCCGGCGAGCCGCGCGAGATCGACCGAGCCCTCGGTCTGGCCCGTCCGCACGAGCACCCCGCCGGCGCGCGCGCGCAGCGGGAAGACGTGCCCCGGGCGCACCAGATCCTCGGGCCGCGCCTCGTCGGCGATCGCCGTCTGGATCGTGTGCGCGCGATCGGCCGCAGAGATGCCCGTCGTGACGCCCCGCGCCGCCTCGATGCTCACGGTGAACGCGGTCTGGAACGGCGACTCGTTGTCCGCGACCATCATCGGGAGGTTCAGCCGGCGGATCTTCGCCTCCTCCAGCGTCAGGCAGATCAGGCCACGGCCCTCGCGCGCCATGAAGTTCACCGCCGCCGGCGATACTTTCTCCGCCGCCATGCAGAGGTCGCCCTCGTTCTCGCGATCCTCATCGTCGACGAGGATCACGATCTTTCCGTCCCGCGTCGCGGCGATCGCGCGCTCGACGCGCTCCCGCCAGCCGCCCGCCGGACCCACCGCGCTCCGCTTGCCGCTCATGCGAACCCCGCTTCGCGCAGCTTCTCGACCGACAGGCCGTCCCCGCTCCGCCCCTGCAGCCGCGCCACGTACTTGCCGATCACGTCGCCCTCGAGGTTCACCCGATCGCCGGGGCGACGATCGCCGAGCGTCGTCTCCCGCTGCGTCGTCGGGACGATCATCACGGTGAAGGTCGCGCTGCCGTCGCGCCGATCCTCCAGCGCGTTCACAGTGAGCGAGACGCCGTCGATCGTGACGGAGCCCTTCGGCAGCAGCAGCGGCGCCAGCGACGCCGGCGCCTCGAAGGTGAGCGCCCAGTAGCCCGACGCCTCGCGCCGCTGGAGCAGCGCGCCGGTCGTGTCGACGTGACCGAGCACCAGGTGGCCGCCGAGCCGATCGCCCAGCCGCAGCGCGCGCTCGAGGTTCACGCGCCGCCCGACCGCGTACGCGCCGATGCCGGTGTGCGCGAGCGTCTCGGGCGAGACATCGGCGGAGAAGCGCGCGGCGCCGACCTCGACCACGGTGAGGCAGCAGCCGTCGACGGCGACCGACTCGCCGGGCGTGAGCGCCGAAACAGGAAGCTTTGCCGGGCCGAGGACGAGCCGAACGCCCCCGTCCCGCCGCTGCAGCGCGAGCACCTCTCCGACGTCTTCGACGAGCCCGGTGAACATGGCCGGCGGACTATAGCCGCTGGCGTCGGGCTGCGCCGGGCCGGACGGGGGCGGGTCGGAGGTCGAGCACGAGCGTCTCCCCGGCGACGTGCTGCGCGCGCAGCACGAAGGCCGGCAGCGTCGCAGGCGGCGCGAAGGCCGCGAAGAGCGGGCCCGATCCGAAGACGCGCGGCGCCTGGTGGACGAGCAGGCGGTCGACGAGCCCCTCCGCGAGGAACGAGCTGAAGATCTGCGTGCCGCCCTCGACGAGCAGGTGGACGATCCCGCGCGCCGCGAGCGCCGAGAGCAGCATCGGCAGCGACGCGCCGTGGGCCTCGCGCGGCAGCCGGAGCACCTCGGCGCCGGTGGCCTCGAGCGCGCGCTGCGCGTCGACCGGCGGCCGCGGCCCCGCCACGAAGAGCGTGCCCGACCCGGCGAGCTTCGCGCGAGGCGAGCTGCGGAGCTGTCCGTCGAGCACGATCCGGAGCGGATCCCGCCCGCCTTCGGTCCGCGCCGTCAGCCGCGGATCGTCCGTCGCCACGGTGCCGCGCCCGACGAGCACGGCGTCGACGGCGTCGCGCAGCAGGTGGACCTCCTCACGCGCCTCGTCGCTGCTGACCCAGCGGCCGTGGCCGGGCGGCGGCGCGAGGCGGCCGTCGAGCGAGATCGCCGCCTTCATCGTCACGAAGGGGCGCTTCGTCCGGATGAAGTGGAGCCAGGGCTCGTTGATCGCGTCGCAGGGAGCGCGGAAGAGCCCCGTCTCGACCGCGATCCCCTGCCGCCGCAGCCACCTCACCCCGCGCCCCTGCACGAGCGGGTTCGGATCCGCCGAGCCGACGAACACGCGCCGGATCCCGGCCGCCGCGATCGCCGGCGCGCAGGGCGGCGTGCGCCCCAGGTGGTTGCAGGGCTCGAGCGTGACGTACAGCTCTGCGCCCTTCGCGCGGGCGCCCGCGGCCCGCAGCGCGACGGTGACCGCAGCGTCGTCGGATGCGGAGGGAAACACCTCCATGTGCGGATCCTTCGACGGAATCCCCGCGTGGGCGAGGACACCAAGGTTCTTGAGCACCTCGTGGAGGTCGGGGTCGCGGCAGGGCGGGGCCATGTGGTTGTAGAGCCAGCGCTTGCCCCAGAAGCCCTTGCCATCGGGGTGGTAGGCGAGACGATGCCGCGCCCCGCTGAACCATGAGATCCACGCGGGGCGGTCCCCACTCGTGAGGTCCACGGTCATGTCGAAGCGCGCGGCGCGAATCTCCCGAAAAAAGACGAGTTCCTTCTCAATGCGCGCGCGCAGACCGTCCTTCATAGCTCGGCGGGGGAAGGCATGAATCGCGGCAAGGGAAGGGTTGTTGACGAGGAGAGGAGCGCACTCGTCGTTGACCACCGCGTGAATCTCGGCGTTCGGGAATGCCTCGCGGAGGGCGCGAAGGCACGGCGTGGCAAGAAGCACGTCGCCGATGTGCTTAAGCTTGATGACGGCGATCCGTCGGACGCCGGGAAACCGAGAAGCGACGCTGGACGGATCAGGAGTCACGGGGGCGAGCTTGGCCGGGGAAGAGGGGATGTTTGTGACAAAGCCGTGCTACGGCAGTTTCGGGGGTGACACGCCAAACCGACCATAGAACGCGGCGACCGTGTCCGCGCGGTTTGCTTCCGGGCCAATGCACAGGACGGTGACGGCGCGATCGTTCCATTCCTCAATACCAAAGCCGTTGAACCAGGTGACGCCCGTGAGGGTTCCGGTCTTTCCGTAAAGGCGGACTTTCGATCCCTTGACGGGCCATGCAAGGCACTCGAGGCGTTGCTCGGCCTTCATCTTCGAGGAACCCACCTTGCCGCGCATCACGCGGAGGATGAAGGCGTGCTGCTGGCGCGGGGTGACGAGCAGGGTTCCCCCACGACGGACCGAGGAGGGGTCGTCCTTGAGCCAGTCCTTCGGA
>CAYHCR010000409.1:0-4564 GCA_964354895.1 uncultured Myxococcales bacterium
CGCCTCGGCCACGAGGTCACGGTGACGGCGGGCGGGGCGCAGACGCTCACGGCGCCGATGGCGCGCGTCGTCGACACGACCGGTTGGGTGAGCGCCGACTTTCACGTCCACGCGATCAACAGCCCCGACTCGCCGGTGCCCAACGAAGAGCGGGTGCAGGGCTTCCTCGCCTCGAACGTCGAGGTGCTCGTCTCGACGGACCATGACTTCGTGACCGACTACGCGCCCTACATCGCGGCGCTGCAGGCCGGCGCATACGTGAAGAGCGTCATCGGCGAGGAGGTCACGACCTTCAACTTCGGCCACTTCAACGCCTTCCCGATGACCGTCGATCCGGCCAGCAAGAATGGCGGCGCCGTGGACTGGGCCGGCGGTCGCGACGCCACGCTCCGGCCGCAGCAGATCTTCGACGCGGTCCGTGATCGCGGCGCGGTCGTCATCCAGATGAACCATCCGCGCGGCGCGCTCGGCCACCTCGACGCGCTGCGCGTGGACACGGCGACCTTCGCGAGCCACGCCGCGCCAGCGACCTTCCGGATGACCGACGCCGGCGACGATCCGTCGATCGACTCGAAGCTCTTCTCGGCCGACTTCACCGCGATCGAATTGCTCAACGGCCCGGACACCTCGAAGCGCGCCTTCGAGGCGCTGCTCAACGACTGGTTCACCTTCTTGAGCAAAGGCCTCGTCGTCACCGGCACGGCTGTCACCGACACGCACACCTGGTCGGCGAAGGGGCCCGGCGTGCCGACCTCGTGGGTCAAGGTCGGCCTCGACGCGCCGGCCGACGTCGACCCGGCGGCGCTCGCGATCGCGGTCAACGAGCACCGCGTCATCGCCTCGATGGGCCCGTTCATCGACGTCACCGCCTCGAGCGGCGCTGCGACCGCGGGCATCGGTGAGACGATCGCCACTGGAGGCGCTGGCAACGAGATCGCGCTCCACGTCGTCGTGCAGGCGCCCGCGTGGATCGACTTCAACCGCGTCGAGGTCTACTCGTACCGCCCCGGCCGCGAGTCGATCAACGGCGTCGCCAACTCGGCGTTCCCGGAGGATGGCGTCGCGACGCAGGCTGACGGCACGCCTGCACGCCTCGCGGTGGACGTCGCCGATCCGGCGTGGTTCGAGGACGGTCACGAGGGCGGCGCGGCCCACCCCCGCCGCGTCGTCGATCACACCTTCCGCTTCACGCCGGCGTCCGACACCTGGTACGTCGTCGTCGTCCGCACGCTGACGGCGAACCTGTCCGACGGCGAGGCGCGCCCGAAGGACCTGGCGCCGATGGCGATCGACAAGGGCGGCGAAGGCGCGATCGCGCTCGGCTTCGCGAACCCGATCCTCGTCGACGTCGACGGTGGCGGGTACGACGCCTTCCCGCTGCGGGGGATGGCGCGCCGCACGGAGCCGCCGGCCGAGCGCGAGCGGCCGATCCAGCTGAAGGCCCGGCCCACGATCGAGCAGTTTGATCGCTTCATCCGCCTCGCGGATCCGCACCTCGGCGGCGGGACCGATCACGACTGATTCGCTTTACTCCCGCGGCTCGGTCGGGCAGGAAGCCCTCGTGTTCACCGTGCTCTCCCTCGACGCTTCGCCCCTGCAGGTCCCGCTGCGGGAGCCGTTCGTGATCGCCACGGCGCGGATCGATCGCACCCGCGCGGTCCTGCTGCGCGTGCGCGTCCGGGACGAGGAGAGCGGCCGCGAGGCGGAAGGTCTCGGGGAGGCCGCCTGCCTGCCGCCGATCACGCGCGAGGACGCCCCGGAGCTCCTCGTCGCGGCGCGGGCGCTCGCCCCCGGCCTCGTCGGCCAGCGCTTCTCGCTCGAGGCGGGCCCCGAGGGCCTCGACGGCCTCGACGACGCGCCGGTCTTCCGCTCCGCGCTCGAGACCGCGCTCCTCGACGCCGGCGCGCGCACCCGCGAGCTGCCGCTCCATCGCTGGCTCGGCGGACCGGTGCCGGCGCCCCTGCTCGTCACCGACATCACGATCCCGATCAGCGAACCTGCCCACATGTCGACGCGCGCGGTCGGCTGGCGCGCGCGCGGCTTCACCACCTTCAAGGTGAAGCTCGGCGGGGATCCGCGGCAGGATCGCGAGGCGCTCGCCGCGATCGCGGCCGCCGTCCCCGACGCCGTGTTCCGGCTCGACGCCAACGAGGCCCTCGATGGCCCCGCCGCGCTCGCGCTGCTCGCGGAGCTCGCCCGGAAGGGACTCCGGATCGAGTGCTTCGAGCAGCCCTGCGCACGGCCGGATCTCGCGGGCCTCGCGCAGCTCTGCGCCGCGACCTCCCTCCCGATCGTCGCGGACGAGTCGGTCCGCTCGGAGTCGGAGCTGCGGCTCGTGCTGACGGCCCGCGCGGCGACCGGCGTGAACCTCTAGCTCGCGAAGTTCGGCGGGTCCCACCGTGCGCTGGCGATCGGCCGCGCGGCGCGGGCGGCAGGGCTCAAGCTGATGATGGGCGGGATGGTCGAGACGACGCTCGGCATGACCGCTGCGGCGCACGTCGCGGCGGCGCTCGGCGGCGTCGACTTCGTCGATCTCGACACGGCATTCCTGCTCGAGGGAGATCCGATGCACGGTGGCTACGAGGCCGACGGGCCGACCCTGCGGCTGCTCGAGACGCCCGGGCTCGGGGTCTACACGTGAAGCTCGAAACCGCGCTGCCGCTCACGCAGGAGCAGTGGGCCATCGGGATCGTCGGGCTCACGCTCGCGGTCTTCCTGACCCTGACGACGCTCGAGCCCGGCCTCCTCGTCAAGAAGACCAAGGGCACCGGGCTGGCCGTCGGACGTTCGCTCGACGTCTCGATCACGCTGGTCACCGCGGACGTCGCCGATCTGGCGTGCGCCTCGGACGCCGAGGTCGCGGGCGCGAAGTGCCAGTTCGACGCCTACGGTGCGCTGCGCACGCCCGACGAGCAGCCGGCGGCCCGGACCGATCTCTTCTCGCCCTACATGACCACGGACAACGTGCTCTTCCTGGTGCGGGGCATGTTTGCCGATCCAGCGATCGGCAGGCGCCTCACCGAGGAGCCGCCGGCCAAGGTCCCGCGCGCCGAGCAGGTCCGCTTCGTCGCCGCCTGCAAGCTCACGCTCGAGGGCCGGGTGTCGGAGCTCGGCGTGCGCTGGGAGAAGGGCGCCGCGTTCGGTCCGCGGGAGCCGGCATGGGCCGGCCGCGTCTCGGACTGCACCGTCACGAACTTCTGACCGGTCAGCTCTGCGGGAGGTCGTGCCCGAAGAGGCGCACGGTCGCGAGCTGCGCGCCCTCGAGCGTGACGACGACCCGCTCCCGGGCGTGCGGAGGCACCGTCAGCGACGGCGCCGCGCCGGCGGACGGGCGCATCACGAAGCCCGCGCGATCGAGCCCGAGCACCTGCAGCGCGTCGATGCGGAGCGGCCGCTCCGATCGGTTCTCGACGGCCAGCGTGACGGTCGTCCGATCGCCGTCCACGGCGGCCGAGAGCAGGGTGGCGTCGCCGTTCGCCGCGAGCTCGTCCCAGCTGCCGACGAGCGCGGCGCCGTCGAGCGATCCGCCGCGCCGCCGTCCGTCCGCGACGCCGTCCGCGAGCCCCTTCATGGTCCCCTTGCCGACCTCGACGCCCTTGCCGACGGCGGCGGAGGTGACCTCCCGGGCGGTCTCGCCGGAGCAGGCGGTGAGCGTCAGGGTCACCAGGATCGCAGCCAGCGCGCGCGGCATGGGTCGGACCTCCTCCGGCCGGGCGAGAGGCCCGGCGCATCGCTGCCGGGGGGCTACGGGGCCGCGGCGGGCGCGGTTCAGCGGGCGCCGCCGTGCGAGGCCCCGGCCGCTGCGCTAGCCTGCGCGCATCGCAAAAGGGGGCGGCACCGTGTCCGAGCGGAATTTCTTCGAGCCGGAGGCGAGTCGGCAGGCCGCCGAGGTCGTGGCCTCCGTCGAGCAGTTGACGGGCGCGGAGGTCGTCGTCGCCGTGCGCCGCAGCAGCGGTCGATACACCGGCGCCGACTACCTCTGGGGCGCGCTCTTCGCCTTCGCGACGCTGCTGCTGCTCTTGTTCCTGCCGCAGGAATTCCAGCTCTGGACGATCCCGGTCGACGTGATCGTCTCGTTTGCGCTCGCCGCCTGGATCTCGTCGCGCAGTTATCTGCTGCGCCGCACGCTGACGCTGCCCTCCACGCGGCGGGGGAACGCCGAGAGCGCGGCCCGCGCCTGCTTCGTCGAGGCGGGTGTCTCGCGCACGAAGGCGCGCAGCGGCGTGCTGGTCTACGTCACGCTGCTCGAGCGGAAGGTCGTGCTCGTGCCCGACATCGGCATCGACGCCGCGAAGCTGCACGCGGCCGTCGCCGACGCCGTGGTCCGGATGGAGGCGTCGATCGGGGCGCGGCCGGACTTCCCCGCCTTCCTCGCCGGCCTCGGCCGCCTTGGTCCGGCGCTGGAGCCGCTCGTCCCGCGCACGGCCGACGACGTGAACGAGCTCGCCGACGGGCTCGCGGCATGAGGCACCTCCTCCTCCGGCTCCTCCTCGCGCCCGCGCGCTTCGCCGCCGCGCCCCCGACGTTCACGGCCGCCTCCGCCTTCGCGCTGCTCCTCCCCGGG
>CAYHCR010000410.1:0-4559 GCA_964354895.1 uncultured Myxococcales bacterium
CGTCTGCGTCGGGCTCGCGGCGCTCGCGACGATCGCGCTCGTCCCGCGCGTCATCGCCGAGCGGCGACGCGCGCTCGCCGCCGGTCACTCGTAGGTCACGATCGTCGACGCGCCGGGAAGCGAGGCGAAGCCCGCGCCGCCGTCGGGTGTGAACGCGAGGCCGGAGGCCGGAAAGCCCTGCGGGCCGAGCACGCCGGGGCCGAGTCGCTCGCGACCGAGGAGATCGACGCGGGCCGAACGGTCGATCCGGCCGTGCGCGAGCTCGCGGGGCAGCGCGAGTCGGAAGAGGGTCAGCTCGTCCGCGTCGTCGGGCCCGACGATCCAGAGCTCGCGACCGTTGGGCGTCGGCTGGAGCACGCCGCCGAGCCCCGCGGCGGTCGCGAGGCAGGCGACGCTGCCGTCGATCTCGTCGACAAGGAGCAGCGCGCCGGCGTGCTCGCGGCGCGCGAGCAGCTCGCGGCCGTCGCAGCCGAGCTCGGTCAGGCAGCGCTGCGGATCGGCGCCGTCGCAGGCGACCGTCACCAGGAAGCCGCCCGCGCGATCGGCGGCGACCGCGACGGGGCGGCCGGCGAGCGGCACCTCGCGCGCGGGTCGATCGAGGCTGCGCAGCGAGAGCGCCGCGGCGACCTCGCAGGCGTCGCGCGTGCACCACGCGGGGCCGTCGCTGGCGCACGCGCGGCGGCAGCGCTCGGGACCGAGCGTGCGCAGCGCGAAGGTGCGATCGCCGGCCGAGGGCGTGACGTCGAGCAGCACGTGATCGGCGGGCAACGAGAGCGGAACTTCCGCAGACGGAACGCAGCTCGAGAGCGCCGCGCCGCGCAGACACGCGTCCTCCGTCGCGGTGGGATGGCCGTAGAGGACGCCGGCCTCCTCCCGCCAGATCGGCGCGTCGGCGGGCCCGTGGCGCGCGAGCCCTTCCGGACCGAACCGGCCTTCCCGCGCGGGGCCCTGCGCGAGCAGGCCGGGCGGACGCAGCGCGGTCGTCAGGCGCAGATCGAAGCTCCCGCAGCGCTCCACGATCGTGCCGATGCCGTCGGGGAGCGCGCCGCGCCGCTCGTCCGACGCGAAGAGCGCCTCGCCCGCGAGGTGCACGGTCGACGGATCGCCGGTCAAGGAGGCGACGCCGCGCGCGAAGGCAGAGGGGCCGACCGCGATCCGCTCGCGGCCGTCGAGCGGCACGAGCAGCGCCGTCGCCGCGACGTCCTGATCGGTCCGCAGGCCGCGCGTGTGCTCGGCGACCAGCACCTGCGTCCCTGCACGACCGGCCGACGCGACGCTCAGCCGCCCATAGGGCGCCGGCCGGTAGACCTCGCCGACGGTCGTGAGCGTCGGCGAGAGGAACCCGCGCACGGCGCCGTCCGAGCCGAGGGCGAAGATCGTGGAGGACTGCAGGCCGCCGCGCAGGGTGACGAGCCCGCCGAGCGCGGGGGCGATCGGCTCACGCTGCGAGGGCAGCAGCGCGACCGCGTCGGTCTCCAGCCCCGGCGGCCGCGTCGCGCCGTCACAGCCCGGCTCCCAGGGAGCGGTCGTCGACGCCGTCTGCGTGAAGCGCACCAGCCCGAAGCCGCCGATCCCGAAGAGCCGCTCCTGACCCTCGACGCGCCCGAACGAGATCGGCGCGGTGCCGGGCGCCGCCGTGCCGCGCGCGAGCTGGGCGCCGGTCGCGGCGTCGAAGACGACGACGTCACCGAGCTGGCCCTCGCGATCGAAGGCGACAGCGACCCGCCCGGCGTCCGGCGTGAGCGCGAGTGCTGCAAAGCTGACCGCCGGATCGCAGGCGGCCTCCCGCACCCGCGACGCGAGCGGCCGGCCCCCGATGAGCAGCGGCGCGACGGCGCCGGTCCGCGTGTCGAACGTCAGAAATGGCTGGGCCGCGCCGCGGACCAGCGCCGCGATGGTCCGGTCGTCGGGCAGCGCGTGCCACGCGACGAGCACGCCGTCGAGCGGCCCGCTCGCGACGAGCCCCTCGCCCTTCGTGTCGAGCCCGAAGAGCCGCGTGCGCCCGGCGCCGACCGCCGCCGCTGCGAGCCGGGATCCCGCGCTCGTGGCGAGGAGCTCGGGCGCCTCGTCGCAGTCGAAGCTCGCCTGCGGATCGAGCACGACGATCTCGGGCGAGCGGATCGCGAGCGACCCGTCGCGGGCCATGAGCACGCCGCCACGGCCGAGCCGGCCGGTGCGATCGAGGCCGAAGGCGCTCACCTCGAGGCGGAGGTCGGCCGAGAAGCCCACGACGCCGGCGATCGCCTGCGGGATGACGCCGGTCGGGATGGTGAGCAGGCCTGCGCCCGACGCGCCCAGCAGCAGCTCCGCGGCGTCCGCGCTGCCGCTCGCCAGCACCATCGTCGAGAAGGTCGTCTCGTCCGTGAAGACCGACGCCGCAGCGGGCGTGAGCCGGACCTCCGCGAGCCGTCGCAGCGGCGCCTGCGTCGGCAGATCGTCCGCGCGGATCCCCGCGGGGGCGCCGGGGCCGTCGAGCCGGAGCAGCGTCGGCAGCTCGACGCGCCCCTCCGGGCCCTCGACGACGAGCACCACCGCTCCGAGCGCGGGCGCAGTCGGGAGCTCGAAGACGAGGCGCTCGTCCGTAGCCGCGAGCACGAGCGCCGGCGCGCCGCCGACGAGCAGCTGCGCGTCCCGCAGCGCCGCGCCCTGCAGCACGACGAGCTCGCCGCCCAGCACGGGCAGCTCTGCCAGCGAGGGCGCCGCCCGCGGAACGTCGAGCAGCTCTGCGTGCGTCACGAGCGGAGGACGGAGCTCGACCCCGGCGGGTGCCTCCGTGAGGTCGAACTCGCGGCGGCAGGCGGTGAGCAGGAGCAACGGGAGCAGGCGGCGCATCGGGACCCTCCGGAGGCGTCGGACGGCCCCGTCGGAGGGGGCCGGCGGAGCGCGCGTCAGTTTGCGCCGAGCGCGCGGATCTTCTCGCCGATCGCGCCACCGCAGGTCCCCGTCTGCAGCTCCGCGCAGCCGCGTCCTGCGGCGCACTCGACCGCGACGGCGTCGAGGCTCGCACATTGCGTCGCGCAGTCCTGCGGGAAGGTCCGCTGGACGAGCGCGAGCTGGGCCATCGCCTCGGGCAGGCAGGTCTGCGCCGTCGCGCAGAAGCGCGCGCAGGCGGATGGAGACGGGGCGGGGGCAGCGCCGGCGTCGGGGGCAGCGCCGGCGTCGGGGGCAGCGACCGGGGCAGGCGCCGGCGCCGCAGGTGCGGAGGGGACGGGGCGGCAGCCCGCCGCCGATGCGCCGAGGAGGAGTAGGATCGCGTGCTTGGACATCCGGAGCCAGAGCGCGCTGCTCGCCGCCATCGTCGCCGTCGCCCTCGCGGTGTCGATGCTGCTGCGCTCGCAGCGCGCGCGCTCGCTGACGCTCTTCTCCATCTTCTCGATCTCCCTCGCGGCCTGGTATCTCGCAGACTTCCTCTACGCCGTCACGGGCCACTGGTTCTGGCTGCGCGCCTCCGTCGCGAACGTCGCCGCCGTCCCGGCCGCGGCGCTCGCCTTCTTCACCGAGTTCCTCGGCGTCTCCCGCCGGAGCGCCCGCCGCGCGCGCCTGCTCGCCTCCGTCGGCGCGGTGCTCGGCTTCGGCGTCGCCGTCAGCCCGCTCGCCGAGGTCTTCGCCGCCCGCGCCGCGGTCGCGGTCTGGGTCCTCGGCTCGTTGACGGTCTCCCTCTCCCTCCTCCTGCGCCGCGTCCGCTCGGCGCCGACCCGCGTCGAGCGCGCCCGCCTCACCTACCTGCTCGTCGGCGGCGCGCTGTCGCTCGTGCTCTCGGGCCTCGATCTGCTCGCGCGCCTCGGGATCGACTTTCCGCAGACGGGCGCGATGGTCACGACGCTCTTCCTCTTTTTCCTGGCCCAGACGCTGCAGCGCTACCGCCTGCTCGATCTGCACGAGCTGCTCGGCCGCTTCGCCGCGCTCTCCGTGCTCGCGCTCATCCTCGCGCTCATCTACGGCGGCCTCGTCGTCTGGGTCGGCGATCGCCCCGGGCTCTTCCTCTTCAACACCGTCGTCGCCTCGTTCGTGATCCTCAACCTCTTCGAGCCGCTCCGCGCGAAGGTCGAGGAGGGGGTGGTCGCGTTCCTCTTCCGCGAGCGCTTCGAGCTCCTCAAGACGCTCGGCGCCCTGCGCGAGCGGCTCGCCTCCGTCATCGACCCGCACGAGCTGGCGCGGCTCGCGCTCGACACGTTTCACGACACGCGCCGCGTCACGCACGCCTCGGTCTACCTGCTCTCCGACGCGCGGCCGGGCTTCGCGCTGCTCGACCACCGAGGGCCGGCACCGACGCCCTTCCTCGACGCCTCTGCCGCCCGCGCGCTGCTCGCCGCCGCCGCCGCCGGCCAGCGCGCAGTGCTGCTCGAGAACCTCGAGCGCCGGAGCTCCGAGCTGCAGCGACTGCTCGCGCGGGCGGGCGCCAGCGCGGCGGCCGAGCGCGACGAAGAGCAGACGCGACTCGCCGAGGAGCAGGGTCGCCTCGGCGAGATCCGCGCGGCCTGCGCGGCGATGAAGGCGGGCATCTGCATGCCGCTCGTCTCCGACGGCCGCGTGCTCGGCTTCCTCAACCTCCACGACGA
>CAYHCR010000411.1:0-4558 GCA_964354895.1 uncultured Myxococcales bacterium
ACCGCTCCGATCTCTTCGCGGTCGGCGTGATCCTGTACGAGTGCCTGACCGGCGAGAAGCTCTTCGTCGGTGAGAGCGACTTCTCGACGCTCGAGAAGGTCCGCAACGCCGACGTCGACTCGCCCCGCAAGTTCAACGACTCGATCCCGCCGGGGCTCGAGAACGTCGTGCTCAAGGCCCTCGCGCGCGAGCCGGAGGATCGGTACCAGTGGGCCTCGGATCTGCAGGACGATCTGATGCGGTTCCTCCTCGCGGGGGACACGATCTTCTCGAACAAGCACCTCGCCGCGTACATGCAGGAGGCGTTCGCTGACGAGGTGAAGAAGGAGGCGGCGCGGCTCGAGTCGTTCATGGGGGTCGCGAGGCCCGATGACGTCGAGAGCTCCGTGGTCACGGCTACACCGACGCCGGTCGCCCGCCCCAGCGCCGCGCGCGCACCCGAGCCGGAGCCGCCGCGCGACATCCCGACAGAGCCGCGACCCGTGCCACGCGCGCCGGACCGACCGAAGGCGCCGGACAAGCCCAAGAAGATCGACCCGATCTACGCCGCCGCTGCCGCGCTCGGCCACGACCTCTCGGAGAGCGAGGGGCCGGTCGAGGATCGGACCGAGATCTTCCGCCCGACCTTCGACTCGTCCGCGACGGTGATGCAGTCGTCGGCGGGGATGAATTTTGACGGCGAGCCGGAACCCGAGCACGCGACCGCCGACGCGACGGTGATGGAGGGGATGAGCGCGGTCCGCGATGAGGCGGAGCCGACGGCGCCGGGGCGCGTGCCGATGCTGGCGCGCACCGACACGACGGATGAGCCAGCGCACGACGAGTTCTCCCCGGACGAGCTCGACCCGCAGGCCGCCAACAAGACCGTCGCGCGCTACGAGCCGGCGAGACTGTCCCCGCCGCCGGGCTCAGGCCCAGCGCCGCGCAAGGTCATCGGGCCTCCACGAGTCGTGCCGCAGGAGACCGACTCGTTCCGCGGAGACGAGTCCGCCGGTTGGGACGGAGGACTCGGAGCGGCCGAGGAGGGCGTCGAGGACTCGCACGTGGGTCCTCCGACGCTCGCACCGGTCGCAAAGAAGCGGGCGGGCTCGCCGGTCAAGCTCGCGCTCTTCGCGGGCGCGGGCGCGTTCGCGCTGGTCCTGGCGTTGATCGGCGGCTGGGCGTTGTTCCTGCGCGCGCCGCCGGCGCCCTCGGCGGGCACGGTCGTTCTGCTCCCCGATCCGCCGGACGCGAAGGTCGCGTCCGCTTCGATCGACGGTCGCGCGCTCGATGGCCAGCCGCCGTGGACCGTGCGACTTGCGCCAGGCCGCCACCAGATCGAGCTCACGGGCGTCGGCGGGGTCCAGAGCAGCAAGTCGATCGAGGTCGCCGCTGGTGCCGAGCAGCGCGTCCTCCTGGCGATGCCGAGCGGAGCTGGTGCGCCGGTCGTGCCGGACGACGTGAAGCCGGACGACGCGAAGCCGGACGACGCGAAGCCGGACGACGCGAAGCCGGACGAGCCGGCGATCGCCGCAAAGGTGGACGAGCCGACCGCTGGTGAGCCCGCGGGCAAGCTCCCCGACGAGCCGGGCGCGGCGGCGGCCCACGCCGCAGCGGCGCCGGGCAAGGAGCCCACGGAGCCGAAGGCGACCACGCCGGCGAAGGTCGCGGCGACGATCAGCTCGGAGCCGGAGGGCGCGACCGTCAAGCTCGGCGGTCGGAAGGTCGGCGCGACGCCGTACAGTTTCGACGCCGAACCCGCGACGAACTACGTGGTGGAGGTGGTCGGGCCGAGTGGCTTCGGGAATGCCTCCGTTCGGCACGTCTTCACGGCCGCCGACGCGAAAATCAAGCTCGTGCTCGAGAAGAAGGCCGAAGCGGCGCCAAAGCCGGAGAAGAAGGAGCCGCCGAAGGCAGCCGAGAGGAAGCCGGACAGCAAGCCCGAGAAGGCAGCGCCTGCCGCCGCTGGCAAGAAGAAGGGCTTCCTGATCGCGGCGACGAAGCCCGCCGGCGCGGAGGTCTTCGTGGACGGCAAGCCGACGGGCCAGGTCACGCCGATCCCGCCTGCGCGCAAGCTGGAGCTCGCGGTCGGGACGCGGAAGATCACGTTCAAGAAGGACGGCAAGAAGCGCGACGTCACTGTCGTCGTGAAAGAGGGCGAGATCTCGAAGGTCACGGGCATCGAGCTGTAGCGTTGCCTCGGGCCGAGGACGCGCGCCCCGCGAGCTGCGGGGGCGCTGGCGCCGCGGGGCCGCCGAGGCTAGGAACGCCGCGTGGACGCCACGCTCCGACGACGCATCGACGAGCTCCCGCGGGCGCCGGGCGTCTACCTGATGAAGGACCGCGCAGGCGCGATCCTGTACGTCGGCAAGGCCGTCGATCTCCGCGCGCGGGTCCGCAGCTACTTTCAGGAGCACAGCTCGGACACGCGCGCGTTCGTCGCGCTCCTCGACGGGCTGCTCGATGACCTCGAGGTCATCGTGGTGCACTCCGAGAAGGAGGCGCTGATCCTCGAGAACACGCTGATCAAGCGGCACAAGCCGCGGTTCAACGTGCTGCTCCGCGACGACAAGCAATTCATCGTCCTTCGGCTCGACGTGAACGCGCCGCACCCGCGCCTCGAGGTGCGGCGGAAGATCGAGGCGGACGGCGCGCGGTGGTTCGGACCGTTCTCTTCGGCCTCCGCGATCCGCGAGACGCTCCAGGTCGCGAACCGCCACTTCCAGCTGCGCACCTGCACGGACGCGGTCCTGGCCAGCCGACGCCGGCCGTGCCTGCTGCACCAGATCGGTCGTTGTCCGGCCCCTTGCGTGCTCGAGATCGACAGGGACGAATACGCCCGCAACGTGCGCGAGCTCGCGCTCTTCCTCTCGGGCCGCGAGCCGGAGCTCGTCGAGGAGCTCCGCGGCCGGATGCGGGCGCACGCAGCGGCGCTGCGGTACGAGGCGGCGGCGGGGTTGCGCGATCGAATCCACGCGATCGAGCGGAGCCTCGAGCGTCAGCGGACCGTCCTGCCGGAGGCGATCGATCAGGACGTGATCGGGGTCCACCGCGAGCACGGCGAGCTGAGCGTCGCCGTGATGCAGGTGCGGCAGGGCCGGCTCATCGGCGCGAGGACGTTCGGCTTCTCGGGCCAGGAGTTCCCGACGGCAGAGCTGCTCGCGAGCCTCGTCCCGCAGCTCTACGAGGCCCCAGCAGAGCTGCCCGAGGAGCTCCTGCTGCCGGTCGAGCCGACCGAGGCGGCGGTGCTCGTGGCCTGGCTCGAGGAGCGCCGCGGCGGGCGCGTGAAGCTGCTCGTGCCGCAACGCGGCGATCGACGATCGCTCGTCGAGATGGCGGAGAAGAACGCGGCCCAGGCCGCGGCCGAGCGGAAGCTGCGCGGGCCGGGGCCGGAGGAGACGCTTCGGCGGTTGCAGGCGCTGCTCGGCCTCTCTCGGCTCCCGCGACGGATCGAGTGTTACGACATCAGCAATTTTCAGGGTTCGATGATCGTCGCGAGCGGCGTCGCGTTCGCGGACGGCGAGCCCGAGAAGGCCCGGTACCGCCGCTACCGGATCACCTCGACGGACGGGCAGGACGATTTTCGCTCGATGTACGAGGTGATCTCGCGGCGGGTGAGGCGCGGGCTCGACGAGGGCACGCTCCCGGAGCTGCTGCTCATCGACGGCGGCAAGGGGCAGCTCGGCGCGGCGCACGCCGCCGTGAAGGACTGCGGCGCCCTCGACCGAGTCGAGCTCGCGTCGATCGCGAAGAGCCGGGTCGACGGAGTGGAGCGGTCGGGCGGCGTGACGCGCTCGCCGGAGCGGCTCTTCCGCCCGGGCTGGAAGGAGCCGGTCGCGCCGCGAGCGAGCGCGCCGGAGCTCCTGCTCTGCGCGCGGATCCGCGACGAGGCGCATCGCTTCGCGATCGACTACCACCGCAAGCTCCGCGGGGCCGGGAGCCTGCACAGCGTGCTCGAGGAGATCCCGGGGGTCGGTGATGCGCGGCGCCGGACACTATTGCGGCACTTCGGCTCGCTCTCGGCGCTGCGCGCGGCGACGCAGGCCCAGCTGGCGGAGGTCGAAGGCGTGGGGCCGGCGCTGGCGGCGACGATCGCGACCTTCCTGCGGGAGCAGGGCGGGCCCGAGGGCGCCCGGGCGCTGCTGCGCGCGGCAGAGGACTCGACCGTCGATGGGGTGGAGAACGGGGCGCTCGGCGGCGAGGAGGAGCTGCCCTCCGGCGTGGAAGAGGCGCTCCTCGCGCTGGGCGAAGGGGCGCTGGAAGAGGTGCTCCGCGCGCGGGATTCGAGCGCTCCACCCGGCGGGGGCACGCGGGCGGAAGCGAAAAAATCTTCGTGAGGACGCTCGATTTTCATTGCCGCATGGGCGCGGCGTGATCTAGACACACCCCCGAACTTTGGCGGCCAAGCCGCCGTCCGCCGCTGTCGGCCCGGGAGGGGTCGACGGCTTGCGCGGGCGGGTGTGCCGCAGACGGACAGGACACATGCGCCTCTACCCGAAGGTCATCCCGACGATCGCGCGCGAGGTCGTCCAGACGTTGATGCAGGACGGCGACATCGAGGTCGAGCCGATGCGCATCG
>CAYHCR010000412.1:0-4540 GCA_964354895.1 uncultured Myxococcales bacterium
GCGACCGGGAGCAGCAGCAGCAGCAGGAGGGGAAGGAGGCGACGCAGCATGTCCGCATCCTACCCCTTGCCCTCGCGGGGCGCGGCGGGCAGGTTCCCCCCATGAGCCAGCAGGGGCGCTTCCAGAACCCGGTCCCGACCGTCGACTGCGTGATCACGCTGCCCGACGGCCGCATCGTCCTCATCCGCCGCAAGAACCCGCCCCACGGCTGGGCGCTGCCGGGCGGCTTCGTCGACTACGGCGAGCGCCTCGACGTCGCCGCCGCGCGCGAGGCGAAGGAGGAGACCGGCCTCGACGTGACGATCGACGAGCAGTTCTTCAGCTACTCCGACCCGAAGCGCGATCCGCGCATGCACACGATCTCGACCGTGTTCCTCGCGCGCGCCGATCGCGAGCCGATCGGCTCCGACGACGCCGAGGAGGCGCAGGCCTTCCCGCGCGCTTCGATCCCCTTCGGCGAGCTCGTCTTCGACCACGCCGAGATCCTCCGGGACGCGCTGCGCTACCTCGACGGCGGTCCGCGGCGGAAGACGTGATCGTGACGCGGGCGCTCGAGGCGGCCCGGCGCGGCCTGCACGGTGCGTCGGCCCCGTCCGAGGACGACGGCGAGCGCCGACCGCTCTGGTTGACGCTGCGCAGCGCCGATGGACGTACGAAGGCCTCGGTCGGCACGCTCGCCCCGTCGCGACCGCCCGTCGCGCTCGCCGCCGAGCTCGCGCGCGAGCTGCTCTCGCTCGACCCCCGCTGCGAGCTCACGCCCGTCGAGGCCGACGACACGCTCGAGTGCTGCGTCGGCGGGATCCCGCGGACGATCCGAACGCCCGCGGAGCTGTCGCTCGACGAGGCGCTGATCGTGGAGCGCGCGCCCTACGCAGGCGTGCTGCTCCCCGCCGACGCCGCGCGCGCCGGCTTCGACGCCGAGGCGCGCCTCGTTTACGTCTGCCGCCTCGCCGGCCTCGCCGGGGACGCGTGGGAGGAGCCCGGGACGCGCGTGCGGGCGCTCCCCGTCGAGGTCGCCACGGGCCCCGTCGGCGCCGGGAACGACTGACGTGCGCCGCTTGTCTCCACTCTTCGATGGCGCCGCTGCGCGCGCCGCGGAGGCTCCCTGAACACGGCGATCGCCATCGGCCTCATCGGCCTGCTCATCGCGGTCCACGAGGCCGGCCACTACCTCGTCGCCCGGCTCTGCCGCATGCGCGTCGAGCGCTTCGCGATCGGCTTCGGCCCCGCGATCGCGAAATTCACGCGCGGCGGCACCGAGTGGCGCATCGGGATCCTGCCGTTCGGCGGCTACGTGAAGATCGCCGGCATGTCGCCGGGCGACGAGATCCAGCCCGATGATCCGGCCTCGTACGCGAACCAGCCGGCCTGGCGCCGCCTCGCCGTGATCGTCGCCGGCTCGCTGATGAACGTCGCGTCGGCGTGGCTGCTGCTCTTCGTGCTGCTCGTGGCCGGCGGCGAGACGCCCTCGACGCGGCTCGGCGGCATCCAGCCCGGCTCCGTCGCCGAGGGCGCGGGGCTGCGGCAGGGCGATCGGATCGTCGAGCTCGCGAGCACGAAGGTCGAGGCGTTCTCCGAGCTCGCGCCCGTGCTCGTGCTGCACGCCGGCGAGTCGGTCCCCCTCGTCTATGAGCGCGACGGCGCGCGCGTCACGGTGCAGGTCGCGCTCGGCGTGGTGGCCCGGCTCGGCGTCACGTCGTCGGACGAGATGCTCGTCAAGCGCTTCGGCCCCCTCGACGCCGCGGCGCGCGCGACCTTCGGGATCGTGCGGTCCGCGATGGGCACCGCCGACGGCCTGCTCTCGCTCTTCCGCGGCCGCGCCGAGGGCGAGGTCATGAGCGTGATCGGCCTCACCGCGGAGATCTCCAAGCAGGCCGATCGCGGGCTGCAGTGGCTCGTGCTGATCGCGGTGAACCTGAGCATCGCGCTCGCCTTCTTCAACCTGCTGCCCTTCCCGGCGCTCGACGGCGGCCGCGCGCTCTTCCTCTTCGTGGAGCTCGTGCGGCGCCGGCCGATCGATCAGCGCGCGGAGAGCTGGGTCCACGGCCTCGGTTTTCTGTTCCTCATCGGGCTCTTCGTCGTCTTCGGCGCGCGCGACATCTCGCGGCTCGTCTTCGGCAAGGGCGAGGAGCCCGCGGCGATCACCGCGCCGGACGCAGGTGTGTCACCGCCGGCGGAGGCCGTCACCCCGGCCGATCCCGCGCCGGACGCAGGTGTGTCAGAAGCCCCGGCCGGCTGACCCGCGCAGCTTGCGGCGGTAGTCGTCGGCCGCGAAGAACTCGAAGAAGAGCGTCCGATCCTGCAGGCGCGAGTAGACCCGCGGGCCGACGCGATCCAGCAGCGTCTCGGTGAGCGGGGCCGAGGCCCGCGCGTTCACCGGCGCGGCGGGCGCGGCCGGCAGCTCCGTCGGGTGGTTCGTCGCGAAGAGCGTCGTGCGTCCGGCGTTGTAGCGACGGCTCACGAGCTCGTCGAGCAGCTCCAGCTCGAACTGAGAGGCGCGCCCCTTGCCCAGCTCGTCGATCGCGAGGATCGGGATCGAGGCGAGCTCCTCGATGCGATCGAGGCCCCCGCGCAGCCGCGCGTCGCCGATCGCCGCCTTGTGATCGGCGAAGAGCAGCGACATCTCCACGAAGCGGCAGGGCACCGATCGCTCGAAGGTCAACGCGGCGAGCGTCGCGCAGAGCAGGTGGGTCTTGCCCGTGCCGGGCGGCCCCGCGAGCACGAGGCCGAAGCCGCCCGACGCCGAGGCCGTGCGCGAGAACTCGCGCAGGTGGTTCCACGCCCGCTTGAGGGCGTTCTCCGCCCCGGGCGGCGGGAGGAAGTCGTCGAAGCTCTTCCCCAGGAAGCGCGCGGGCAGTTGTGCGGCGTTGTAGAGCGCGATCCGCTCCGGCAGCCGCTGGCACTCGCACGGCACCCAGGTCTCATAGCCGCGACCGTCCCGCACGGGCGTGCCGCCGCGTCCGTGGCAGTGCCGGCAGTTCGAGGTGCACGGACACGCCTCGACCGCCGCGAGCGCGCCGCGCGTGAGGAATCGGTGGCGCGCGCCGCGGCAGATCGGGCACTCGGCGGTCGTGATCGCGTCGACCAGCCCCTCCCGACGCGCGACCGCCGCGCGCTCGAGGATCTGGCGCAGCAGCCCGGAGAGATCGCCCTGCAGCGGCGTCGGGGCGCGAGGGTCCGTCATACGAGATCCGAGGGGCGCGCGAGCCGTCCGTCCGCGCGCACGACGTAGCCGAGGTGAACGCGGAGCGTAGCCCTGAACGCGCGACGGGGCACGCGCTCGCGGGGTCCGGCCGCCCGCACCGCCCCCTGCGCGAGCCGCCGCTGCTCCGCCCGCGGGACGGCGCGCAGCCAGCCCAACGCCTGCGCCAGATCCGCCTCCTCCAGCGCCCGCGCGAAGGGCGCACCCGCCGCCATCGCCTCGCTCAGCCGCGACGCCGCCGCCGCCCACGCCGCCCGCTCCGGCCCCGCGCTCGTCCGGGCACGATCGTGCAGCGGCGCAGCCAGTCCCGGCGCAGCCAGTCCCGGCGCAGCCAGTCCCGGCGCAGCCAGCCCCGGCGCAGCCAGCCCCGGCGCCTTCACCGGCGCAACCGGCACACCCTCCCGACGCCCCGTCCTCGTGCGCGCGAGCGCCCCGAGGTGCCGCTCCGCGTCCGACAGCCGCAGCGTCCGCTGCCGCGCCGACGGCCCCCCCTCCTCCCGCGCCCGCGCCGCGAGCCGGAGCGCCTCCTGCGCCAGGTCCAGCGCGACGCCGGCCTCCTCCCACGCGAGCAGCCGCGCCTCGTCGAGCGGCGAGAGCACGAGCCCCTTGCCGCGCAGCGACAGGAAGAGCGCGCGCAGCGTTGCCGTGAAGGTATGCGTCTCTCCCGTCATCGGTCAGCCGGAGACGACCAGCTCGAAGATCTCCTCGGCCGTCTGGAAGCGCTCCTCCGGATCCTTGCGCAGGAGCCGGTGCGCGACGCGCGCGAGCGTCTCGTCGACGTCCGGGTTGAGCTCCCAGATCGGCTCCGGCTCGGTCTCGAGCACCTTCTGCCAGAGGTCGATCGGTGTATCCGCGTCATAGGGCGGCACGCCCGCGAGCAGCTCATAGAGCATCACGCCGAGCGAGTAGAGATCCGCCCGGCCGTCGACGCGCTCGCCCATCGCCTGCTCGGGCGCCATGTATCGATAGGTCCCGACCACGCGCCCGTGCGCCGTCACGCTGACGTCCTCGGCGAGGTGCTTGGCGAGGCCGAAGTCCATCAGGCGGACCCGGCGATCCTCGTCGACCAGCACATTCCCGGGCTTCACGTCGCGGTGTACGAGCCCGTGCGAGTGGATGTATCCGAGCGCCTCGCAGAGCTGGAGCATCGCGTCCTTGAGCCGTCCGACGCGCTCCTCGCGGTTGAGCGCGTCGAGCTGCGCGCGCGTGGGCCGGGGCCGCGCCGGCTTCTGCGGCCGCGCCGTGCGCTCCACGCGCGAGCGCACCGGCAGCTCCTCGCTCATCGTCAGGGAGCGCGTCTCCAGCGTGTCCGGCTCGTCGGAGAGATCCGCCCAGGCC
>CAYHCR010000413.1:0-4538 GCA_964354895.1 uncultured Myxococcales bacterium
TGTCGCCGGCCTGGCCCTCCTCGAACAGCACCGTCCCGGAGGGAAATTCGCGGGCGAATCGCTCGAGCGCCGCCTGCTCCGGGTCCTGCGCCTCCGCGTCGCGGGGGCTCTTCTCGGCCATGCGTTGGCTCTCCCGCGCGTGCGCGGCACGTACGGCGAGGTTGCGGTTCGGAAAGACCGTGGGAGGCTACCACGCGCGGTCGACCCCGCAACCGGAGCGCGATGTCCCTGACCCTCGTCCTCGGCGCCGGCCTCGCCGGCCTCGCGACCGCCCACGCGCTCGGCGATCGGCCGTTCCTGCTGCTCGAGCGCGAGGCGCGGGTCGGCGGGCTCTGCCGCACGGAGGAGCGCGAGGGCTTCCGCTTCGACGCGACCGGCCACTGGCTGCACCTCAAGCGGCCGGCGGTGCAGGCGCTCTGCGAGGCGCTGCTCCCCGCCGGGCTCGTGCGGATCGAGCGGCGCGCGGCGATCGTCGCGCACGGAGGGATCCTGCCGTTCCCGTACCAGACCGGCTTCGGCCACGCGCGCGATCGGGCGGTCGTCGCGGAGAACCTGCACGGGTTTCTTCAGGCCCACCTGCTGCCGGAGGGCGCGGCGCTGCGGGCGCGCGAGCCGCGCACCTTCGAGGAGTACGTGCTGCGGCACCTCGGGCCCGGGATCCTGCAGAACTTCATGGGGCCGTACAACGAGAAGCTCTGGGGCGTGCCGCTCTCGGAGCTCTCCGCGACGTGGACGGGGCGGTTCGTGCCGCGGCCGACGCTGCAGGAGGTCGTCCGGGGCGCCGCGGGGCTCGCCCCCGAGGGGCTCGGTTACAACGCGAGCTTCCTCTACCCGCGCGACGGCGGCATCGAGGCGCTCCCGCGGGCGATGGCCGCAGGACTTCCCGAAAGCTCGCTCCGCTGCGGCGTCGCGCCGACCGCGCTCGACCTGCGCGCGCGCGAGGCCGTGCTGCCGGACGGGGCGCGCGTGGCGTTCGGCGCGCTCGTCTCGACGATCGCCCTGCCGCGGCTCGTACAGCTCTGCGGCGACGCGGCGCCGGCGGCGGTGCGCGCGGCCGTCGGGCGGTTGCGGGCGACGACCGTCACATACGTGAACGTCGCGGCAAAGGCGCACGGCGAGGGCTGGCACTGGCTCTACTTTCCGGAGCCCTCGTACCCGTTCTATCGGGTCGGCAGCGCGTCGACGGCGTGGCCTGCGCTCGCGCCGCCGGGGATGCGCTCCTTCTACGTCGAGTTCTCGCACCGGGGCCCGCTCGATCCTTCGTGGGCCGAGCGCGAGGCGGTGGCGGGGCTCGTACGCGCGGGGCTCGTCGGCGCCGCGGACGAGGTGCGCTTCGCCTTCGCGCGCCGCATCGACGACGCGTACGTGCTCTACGACGAGGCGTGGGGCGAGGCGCGCGGCACGATCCTCGACTGGCTGCGCGGCGAGGGGATCGAGTCGATCGGCCGCTGGGGCGGCTGGGAGTATTCGTCGATGGAGGACGCGATCGCGGCCGGACTCGCGGCGGGCGCAAAGCTGCGCGGGTCCTGATCAGGACCGGCTGCGCTGCTTTCCAGGCGGCTGTCGCTCGCGCGCCTGCAGCGCCCGCTCGAGCGCGTGCGGATCGATCGCGTCCTTCGCGGTCTCGCCCGGCAGCAGCCAGTCGACCGGCTCGATCTCGTAGGCGTCGGCCGTCGGGTCGTAGTCGACGATCACCGCGAGCGCGCCCTTCTTGAGCTCGTTGGGGTGCGAGCAGACGACGTTGAGCAGCAGGCCCGCGCCGCCGTCCGCGAACTCCGCCTGCCCGAAGCCGCCGTCCACGCGGCCGGAGAGCACCGTGCAGAGCCTTCCGTAGAGGACGCGCGTGCGCTCGACGGCGCCGCGCAGGCCGAAGACCTGCTTGAGCGGGCGCGCGGCGAGGCCCGTCGGCGGGATCGAGACGAGCATGGCGAGCACGATGGTGACGACGTGCGCCGGGATCGGTCCGGCGACCGCCGCGACGAGCGGCCAGAGCGTCTGCACGAGCCCGAGCGCCGCGACCCAGCCGAAGAACGAGAGCAGGGAGACCACGACCGTCGCCGGTACGGTGCCGAGTCCGAGGAAGCCGGAGAGGCCGCCGCCGTCCGCGACGCCCGCGTTCGGCCGCCGGAACGCCTCGTTGTGGCGCGAGACACCGACGCGCAGCGCCGGATCCTGCGCGACCGCGGCGGGGAGCCCGTCGGCGCCCTTCGCCGCGAGCGGGACCTTCCACGTGTGCACGCCGAGCTCGGAGGCCGCGGCCTTGGCGGCCGCCGTGGCGCTGCCGGAAGCGTTCGTCGCGTGCGCCGCGAGCGCGCCCCCGGCCTCCGACGCGGCGCCGGCCTCGATCGCGCCGCCCGCGAGGCTGCCCGAGAGCACCTCTGCAGAGGAGGCCGAGCCGGCCGCGACGCCCGCCACGACGTGGCCCGCCGCGTCGGCGCCGACGTGGCCGGCAGCGCCTGCGAGCGGGCCCGCCTCCGCCGCGCCGGAGACCAGGCCCGACGCCGCCTTCGCCGCGGCCGACGCGTCGAGCAGCGCGGATATCGCCTTCGCGGCGTCGACGGCCTTCGCCGCGGAGGCCGGGTCAAAGTCGAAGCCGACGGCCTTCGCCGCGCCGAGCGCCTTGGCGGCGGCGCCCGCGTCGAACGCGCCGATCGCCTTCGCGGCCGCCGCGGCGTCGAGCTCGAACCCGCCGCCCGCCGCCTTGGCCCCGCCGAGCACCTTTGCAGCTACGCTGGCGTCCGCGACGTCGAGGCCGCCGCCGTCCATCGCCCCGGCCGCCTTCGCCGCGCCGATCGCCTTCGCCGCGCCGGAGACGTCGCCCCCGTGGGCGCCGTCGGCGCCGTCGAGCAGGTCGGTCCCGAGCGCGCCGCCCACCACGAGCAGCCAGTAGCAGACGCAGATGCCGACGACGATCGTGTACAGGACCGTCGGCATCCCGAAGACGAGCTCGAAGAGGCCCACATCGCCCCCGATCAGAGCACCGACTCGGTCACGAGCTGCGCGATCGCCTGGCAGCTCTTCGCGCCGCCGGGCCCCGCGACCTCGGCGCCCGCCGCGTCCTTGTAGGCGCAGGTCATCGGCCAGAGCGTGCCGTCACCGACCGGGATCGGCGCCTCGCAGTGGATGTAGACCTGCGTGGTGGTGTCGAGCGTGATCAGCTTCACGACCTGCATCTTGGTCCCGCAGAGCAGCGCGAGCGCGCCGCCCTCCTGCACACCTGAACCGAGCGCGTCGCAGGAGAGGGACTCCGCGCTCGAGTCGAGATCGCACTCGAGGAAGGCGATCGACTCGAACTGTGCGCCGAGCTCGTCGACCCCGGGCACGATCGCGAACTGCAGCTCGGTGTCGGTGGGCTCGCCCTCGCAGTCGGTGCGGATCGTGAGCGTGCCGGCGTCGAACGTGAGGCAACCACACGCGACCGCGAACCCCGTGGGGAGCGCGAGCAGCGCGGTGAAGATGGAGCGTCGGAGCGTCACCACGAGGTCACCTCCCAGCCGAGCTCGAGCGCGATGAGGATGCCGGTCGCGTCGCCGGAGCCGACCTCGGCGTCGTCGCCACCGAGGTCGTTCTCGTACTTCACGCGCAGCGCGGGCCGCAGCCCCTTCACCACCGAGTCCAGCTCGAACGAGAGCCCGCCGCCGAACTCGGCCAGGAACGTGAAGCCGGGGTCGGAGGCGAAGGTCTTGCCGAGGCCGCTGAGCTCGCTGGAGACCGACGCGCCGCCGACGCCGACGCCGAGCACGAAGACGACGGGGCCGAAGCCGACGCCCCAGTTGGCGTCCATCATGAGCTGCATCGCGCCGTCCGAGACGTCGAAGCCGGCGACCTCCGCGGAGACCGTGCTGCCGCCGAAGCGCAGGCCGTAGTCCGAGCGCAGCGTGCTGCCGTGGCTCACGATGCGCAGCGCACCGCCGCCGCCGAAGCCGACCGCGTCCGGCGCGTAGAAGCTCTTGGGCCCGCCGAAGAGCGCGACGACGAGGCCGGTCGTCTCCTTCTCCGGCTCGCCGCCGCCGAGCGTGGCGACCTTCTTGCCGCCTTCGGAGGGCGGCGCTGGATCGGCGGCCGGGGCGTCGGCGGCGCGCGCGGTCGCGGGCAGCAGTGCCGCGAGCACGAGGGGGAGGAGGTGGCGCTTCACGGGGCCCCTTTCGCGGGCAGGCGGCCCGCGGACGGCTTGGAGGAAGATCGACGGCGGATCGTAGGCAAGCGCGGCGCGGGCGTCACGCGCCATCGGCGAGCAGCGCCAGCAGCGCCGTGCGCAGGCGCTTCACGGGCGGGACGTCGCGGAAGAGCACGACCTGCGGGTGGGCCTCGCAGCCCGCGGCCTCGGCGATCGCGCGCTCGCAGAGCAGCAGGAGATCGGGATCGGGCCGCGCCTGCAGCTGCGCGAGCCTCGTGGCGAGCGCGCCGCGGTGCCAGCGGTGGAAGGCCTCGATCGCGATCGTGCGGCCGCCCGCGGAGACGGCGACGTCGGGCACGCAGAGCGCGTTGAGGCCCATGGGGCGCGGCGGCGGCGCGGGATCGACCATCAGTCCGTCGCC
>CAYHCR010000414.1:0-4521 GCA_964354895.1 uncultured Myxococcales bacterium
CGAGGCGTCGACGTCTCCGACGAACGCCTCGATCGCGCGCTCGCCCACGCCGCTCGCCAGATAGCTCCACGCCGGCAGGTGGAGGCTCCAGCCGGTCGTCGCGTCGTACCGCAGCTCGCCCACGCGTCCCTCGGCGCCGAAGAGCGCGGCCATTCCGTCCGCGAGGCGCACCGGGTAGCGGCCGTCCGCGCTCGGAAAGACGGTGAGGGTGACGGGCAGGCAGAGGCCCGCGAGCGCCGCGGGGAGCGCCTCGACCTGGGAGCGCGCGGCGGAGCCGGCCTCGATCGGCGCGAGACAGCCGCGGTAGGTGCCGGTCGGGCGATCGGGGACGGCCTGCCTCGGTCCGGCGAGGCGGGCGGCGACGGTGAGTCGCTGGGCGCCGCTGAAGACCCGCAGCTCCGCGTGGGCATCGCCGGTCGCCGGCAGCGGGCCGGCCGGGCGGACGTCGACCCGGACGCTCTCTCCCTCGGCGTCGATCGTGCAGCCTGGCAGAAAGTCGGTGCCCGGGGCGCAGCGCACGAGCAGGCCTTCGGACGCCTCGAGCCGGACGGGCCCGCCGGCGCCGCCCGCGCGGGGCAGCACGACGGAGCGGATCGCGGCCTCGTCGCCGAATTCCAGTCGCCCCGCCGGCGCGGTCAGGAGCTGGGTGTCTCCGCGCGCGGGCACGGGCGCGAGGTCGTCGGTCGCGGCGCAGCGGCCGAAGCGATCGCAGAGCGCGCCCTCGTCGCACTCCGTATCGAGCCGGCAGTCGGCGACACATCGGCCGAGCGCGCAGTGCGCGCCGCAGGGGCAGCTCGCGTCGGAGAGACACTCCCAGCCCGCGTCGAGGAGGGCGTCGTCTCGGCTGCATACCTGCGCACGCGGCTCAGGCGCGGGATCGGCGGGCGAGGCGCCCTCGTCGCAGCCGACGAGGGCGCAGAACAGCAGCGCCGGAGCCCAGACGAGGGAGCGCCGGTTCGTGCGACCGTGGGCCATGAGCCTCTCCTTCGCGGATGAACACGGGAGAGATGCGACCCTCGGTCGCGAGACGTCCAGCGTCGCGCGCCGCAAAGCTGCGCACCTTCTGCGTCACTTGAACGTGAGAGGATTTCGCCACGCCGCCTGACGCCGGAAGTCACGTTGATTCGGCCGGTTCAGTCGGCCGGGATCGAACGATGCGGGGTCAAAGCAACGCGAAACGGCCCCGAGCGGACTCCCGTCCGGGGCGTCAAGTCCATGACATAGTCGTGAAGGTGTGCCGGACGAGCCGGCCCCGCTACGTCGCCGGCCGCCGGAGCGGAAGGAGCGCGCGCAGCCGTGCGTCGCGCAGGAAGAGGCCGGCCCAGACCAGCACGCCGAAGACGACGGGCGCGACGAAGCCGTCGCCGATGCGCACGTGTGTCACCACGGCGCCGCCGAGATAGCCCGTGAGCAGGATCGCGCCGAGCACGCTGGTCTGCGGGATGGCGTAGAGGGCGACACAGGCCAGCTCGACGACGCCGATCGGGGCGATGACGCCGGCCGGGAAGCCCATCTGGTTCACGAAGGCGTCGACGATCTCGGGCTTGCCGCTGAGCTTCATCGCGCCGCTGCCGACGAGCCCCAGCGTCGGGAGCGCGGAGACGACGCGGCCTCCCCAGGTCATCCAGCGCGGCTGCGTGACGTCGGACATGTGGTTCCTCGGGGGCGTCGGAGCGGTTGGGGAGCGTCGATAGCCCCGCCGCCACCACGCCGCATCGGGCCCGAGGCGTGACGGAAGAACTCCCAGCCCTGCAGCACGAGGCGTTCGCTCCCGCAGAAGCACATGTCGTTTTCTTGACCACATCCGCCCACATGCCACGCTCCGGGCATGACGTGCTCCTCCTGCGCTGCCCTCACGTTCGCCTCGACGCGATGCCACTGCGGCGCCGTCGCGCTGCTGCCCGACGAGCTCGAGCTGACCGCCACGCCGCTGTCGTACGAGCTCCCACTCGAGCGCCGCGGGGATCGCGAGGCTGGTGCGCCCTCCTTCGGGCCGGTCACCGCCGAGGTGGACCTGGAGCGCCGCTTCGAGCCCCGCGGCGCCTCGCTCCCGCCGCTCTCGTACGAGCTGCCCGCGGCCTGCGGTCCGGCCGAGATTGAGATCGATCTGGACGACGAGATCGCGGCGATCGCCGCCGACGGCGCGCCCGAGCCGCCCGCCTCGCTCGCGCGGATCGCGCTCTCCCACGCTGTGGACCTCTGCGTCGTGCTCGCGGTGCCCGCCGTGCCGGTCGCGCTCGCGGCGAACGCGCTGGAGCTCTCGCCCGCAGAGCTGCTCACGGGCTTCGCCGCCGGGGGCCGGGCGCTCTGGGCCGCGGCGGGGCTCACCGCCCTGACCGCCTTCGTCTATCTGGCCGCCTCGCTCACGCTGGGCGGACGTACGCTCGGCGATCGCGTCGCGGGGCTGCGCGCGGTCGTGCTGCGCTCGGGGGCAGCGCCTTCGCCTCGGCAGGCGGCCCTCGTCGCGGCGGCGGCGCTCGTGCTCTCCGGGCCCTCGCTCCTGCACGCGGTGCTCGACGTCCATCGCCGCGGGCTGCACGATCGCCTCTTCGGGCTCGTCCGCCTCGCCGCCCGCTGAAACGCATTCGTTGACCCTGGCGCCCGTCGGGGGCGAGGATCCATCCGCCCATGCCTCACGCCCTCGCCGGTCTGCTCGTGCGCAGCCATGCTGCGAAGCCGGCGCAGGTCGAGGAGGCGCTGCAGCGTCAGGTCCTCTACGGCGGCGCGCTCGACACGAACCTGCTCGAGCTCGACGCGATCGACGAGGCGACGCTCGCGCCCTTCCTCGCCCGCGCCAGCGGTCTGCCGCTCGCGCCGGTGGAGACGTTCGACGCTGTGGACGCGCGCGCGCGCCGCTCGTTCCCCGCGCGGCTCGCCGAGCGCCACGGGCTCGTGCCGTTCCTGCTCGACGGACGCACGCTGCAGATCGCGTGCGCCTATCCCGTCGACGCGGCGCTCCTCGACGAGATCAGCTTCATGCTCTCGCTGATCCTCCGGCCCCACATCGCGCCGGAATTCCGCGTCCGCCTCGCGGTCGAGCAGCTCTACGGCCAGACGGCGCCGCTGCGCTTTCATGAGCTGCGAAAGCGCTTCGGCGTCGCGCCCACGCTCTACGTGGAGGGGCGCCAGAAGCAGGCGTACGGCCTCGAGAAGCTGGAGAACTACGTCACCGGCTCGATGGCGCCGCTGCCGCGTGGCCGACCCGCCGAGCAGCGCTCGGACCCGGTCGAGGTCGCGGCGACGCAGCGCGAGTACGCGCCGCAGGGTGCCCGCGAAGAGATCATCGATCTCACGATCGACCTCGAGGCGCCCCACGTGAGCGAAGAGCCGCCCGCGGTGGAGCTCGGCGGTGGCGGCGAAGAGGACGTGCAGTTCGAGGAGGAGGAGGGCGCGGTCCTCCCGATCCCGCTGACGTCGTTCGTGGTGGAGGAGCCGGCCGGAGCGCCGCGATCGATCGAGCCCGGGTCGCGAGAGGCGGAGCGGCAGGCCCAGGTCGCGTGGACGGCGGCCGAGGCGCTCGCGCGGCTCTCCGTGGCGCAGAACCGTGACGTCGCGATCGAGATCGTGCTGCGTTATGCGCGCCGCCACTTCGAGTATGCGGCGGCCTTCGTGGTGCTCGGTGGCCACGCGCTCGGCTGGGACGCGATCGGACCGTCGCCGGACGCACGCCGGCGGACCGACTCGCTGACCGTGTCGCTCGAGGCGCCGAGCGCGCTGCGCACCGTCGTCCAGACCCGCGGACGCTTCCTCGGACCGCCGCCCGACGACGAGGGCACCGCGCGGCTCATCGAGGCGCTCGGCCGCGACCGGCCACGCACGCTGTTGTTACTGCCGATCGAGATCCGCGACCGCGTCGTGGCCGTGCTCTGGGCGGAGCACGGCACCAAGGCCGTCGGCCCCAAACGCGCCGCGGAGACGATGCGCGTGGCGCAGGGGCTCGCGCCGGCCCTCGAGGCGATGATCCGCGCCCGCAAGCTCGAGATCGCGAAGGTCACGGCGGCCGCGCTCCCCGCAGAGCTGCCCACCGAGTCGCCACCGCCGCCGTCGCCCGAGCCGGAGGCGCCGCGCGCAGGTCGGCCCAAGCCCAAATCGCGGCCGGTGGGCGCGCCGCGGCCCGTGCCGCCGCCCAAGGCGAGCACGGAATTGCTGCCCCTGGAGGCGATCTTCGCGGCGCTCGCGGGCGAGGGCTTCGCGCACGAGCAGCCGCCGCACGACGCGGCCGAGAGCCGCGCGATGGGTGAGGCGATGGGCGGGCGTGAGGGCTTCGCGGCGCCGGGCGGCGCGGGGATCGCTTGGCTGCCCGGCGCGATGCTGCCCGACGATCTGCCCGAGCCAGAGGCGCCGCTGCTGCTGACGCAGCCGGTTCTGCCGCTGGCGCTGACGGCAGAGATGGTCGCCGCGGCGGAGCCGACGCAGCCGGAGCTGGAGGTCGTCGAGGAGCCGAGCGCGGCAGGCCGCTGGGCGCCGCGGGCGAGCTGGGGAGACGAGGCGATCGGGGGCGGGGGCGCGGCGACGGAGCTC
>CAYHCR010000415.1:0-4519 GCA_964354895.1 uncultured Myxococcales bacterium
CAACCGCGTGACGGCGACCGTCGGCAACTGACCGTCGGCAACCGATCGGCCAGCTCTGCAGGCGTCGGCTTCGTCGTCGCCGCAGACGTCGTCCCGGGCGCGCCGGTCTTCGGCTCGCCCACGCAGGACGGCGCCACGTCGGACACGCAGCCGACCTTCGCCGGCCGCGCCGAGCCTGGCTCCACGGTGGAGGTCCGCGTCGACGGCGCCGTGATCTGCACGGCGATCGCCGATGCGTCGGGCGCCTTCTCCTGCGAGGCCGCGCTCCCGGAGGGCTCGTACGTCGCCACCGCGACCGCCACGAACGCCACGGGCACGAGCGTCGCCTCGCTGCCGCAGCGCTTCGTGATCGACGCGACCGCGCCGGCCGCGCCCACGATGACCACGCCCGCCGCCGACGACACGGTCGGCACGCGCCCGCTCTTCTCGGGCTCGGCCGAGCCGGGCACGGCGGTGACGGTGACGGTCGATGGCGCGCCGGTCTGCTCGGCGCTCGTCGACGACGCCGGGCGCTGGTCCTGCCAGGCGATCGAGGCGCTCGGGGAGGGCGCGCACGTCGCGGCCGCGTCCACGACGGACGCCGCCGGCAACGGCTCGACGGTCACCGCCGCGGTCGACTTCACGGTCGCGCTCGATCGGGCGCCGGTCGCGACGATCGTCCGTCCGACCGAGGGATCCACGCTCGGTACCTCGACGGTGCTCTTCGCGGGCCTCTCCGATCCAGGCAGCGACGTGGCGCTCTCGCTCGACAGCCAGCCGGGCTGCGACGCGGTCGCCTCGGCGAATGGCGCGTGGAGCTGCACGATGACCGAGGTCGACGACGGCGCCCACGGCGCCACCGTGCGCGCGACCAACGCGCTCGGCGCGGGCCCCGTCTCGCCGTGGGTCACGTTCCTCGTCGACACGACGGCGCCGCTCGCGCCCGTGCTGATCGACCCGGCCGATGGCGCCACGACCAACGCCTGGCCCCGGTTCACGGGCACGGCGGAGGCGCGGGCCATGGTGCTGGTCGCGCTCGACGGTCGGGCGCTCTGCGTCGCGACCGCCGCCGCGGACGGCCGCTTCTCCTGCGGCTCGCCCCGGCCCCTCGCGATCGGCGCACACACGGCGTCTGCGAGCTCGGTGGATGAGACGGGAAACGCCTCGTTCGGCTCGGACCCGCATACGTTCACCGTGTCGGTCGCGGTCCCGCGGATCGTCTCGCCGGCCGACGCCGCGCTGCTGACCGATTCGACGCCGGAGATCAACGGCCCGGCGCAGGCCGGCCACGCGATCCGCGTGCTCGTCGGCGAGGTCACCGGCTGCACCGCGACGGTGACGGAGGAGGGCGGTTGGCGCTGCACGATCGACCCGGCGCTCGCGGACGGCACCTATACGGTGGTCGCCGCCGCGAACGACGGCTTCGACAACGAGCAGCGCTCGCCCGCGCAGACGTTCACCATCGACACCGCTGCGCCGACCGAGCCGACGCTCACCTCGCCCGCCGAGGGCGAGCAGGTGATCGGCGAGGAGACGACGTTCGGTGGCACCGGGGAGCCCGGAAGCACGGTGACGGTGGAGGTCGACGGCGAGGTGGCCTGCACGGCGGTCGTCGGAGCGGACGGCACCTGGAGCTGCGACGCGACGCTCGGCGACGGCACGCACGAGGTGACGGTCACGGCGACGGACGCCGCAGGCAATGTCTCGACGACCTCCGGCGCGACGTCGATCGAGACGGCGGCCGCGCTGCCCAAGCCGGTCATCACGGCGCCGAAGAGCGGCGAGGAGTTCGAGTCCGGTGAGGTGGAGATCGCAGGCACCACGCTGCCGCGCGCCTCCGTGAAGGTGACCGACGACCTCGGCCTCACGCTCTGCACGGTCGACGCGGACGACGAGGGCCTCTTCGCCTGCACGGCGAAGCCGGTGCCCGGCGAGCGGACGATCCGCGCGGTCGCGACGGTCGGCGCGCAGGCGAGCCCCGCCTCGGATCCGGTGACCTTCACCGTGTTCGACGCGATCGGCTTCATGGGCGGCGGCTGCGGGTGCAGCAACGCCGGTGGCGCGGCGAGCGGGCTCTGGGCGCTGGTGGCGCTGGCCTTCTTCGGCCTGCGCCGGCGCCGCACGGTGCAGTAGCCGGGGCGAGACGCGAGCCCTTCGGCCGCCGCGGCGTGGTGCCCTCCCGGGCCCGCCGCGGCGGTCGCAATTTGGCGTAGAAGGCGCAGATGGACTGGGAGTCGCGGCGCGCGGCACTGCAGGACGAGCTCGGCGAGGTCGTCACGCTCGACGACGTGACGGGCGGCTGGAAGCTCCTGCAGCGGGAGGCCGGCCACCGGCACTCGATCGACGACGTGCTGACCGCGGACGCGGGGCTGCGCGAGGCGGCGGGCGTGACGCGCGCGCTGGATCTGGGCACCGGGATCGGCGGCGTGGGCCTGCTCGTGCTCTGGGGCCTGGGCGAAGGCGCAGAGGTGCACGGCGTCGAGGCGCAAGAGGTCAGCCACCGGCTGCTCCTGCAGAACGTCGCAGGCAACGGGCTCGCCGGCCGGTTCCACCCGCACTACGGCGATCTGCGGGAGTTCATGAGCCCGCAGCGCTTCCCGCTCGTGACCGGCAGCCCGCCGTACTTTCCCCGGGGGACCGGCGTGCTCCCCGCCGATCCGCAGAAGGCCCACGCCCGCTTCGAACTGCGCGGCGACGTCTCCGACTACGCGCGCGCGGCGGCGAGCCTGCTGACGCCCGACGGCCGCTTCGTCCTGTGCTTCCCGACGGCGCAGCGCGACCGTGCGCTCAAGGCCGTCGCAGGCGCAGGACTTCCGGCGCGCTCGTACCGGGACGTCATCCCGCGCGCGGGGCTCCGGCCGCTCTTCACGCTGATCACCTGCGCCTTCGGGCCCGAGGGGCCGCCGGAGGTGCAGCCGCCGCTGCTGGTGCGGGACGCGGCCGGTGGACGGTCAGAGGAGCTGCACGAGATCCGCGCTCGGTTCGGCTTTCTGGCGCGCCTGGAACGGTAGGGCGGGGGCGCGCGGATCCTGCGCCGGGCCGCTGCTCGCGAGGTCCCGCGCCGCGTGCTATCCGGCACCGTATGGAACCCTTCCGCACGATCATCGAGCCCTTCCGCATCCATTCGGTGGAGCCGATCACGGTCACGACGCCGGCGCACCGCGAGGCGGCGCTCCAGCGGGCCGGCTACAACCTCTTCGCCGTCCACTCCGACGACGTCCTGATCGATCTGCTGACCGACTCCGGCACCGGCGCGATGTCGAGCGAGCAGTGGGCGGGCGTGCAGCGCGGCGATGAAAGTTATGCTGGATCACCGTCGTTCTACCGCTTCGAGGCCTCCGTCAAGGAGCTCTTCCCGTTCCGCCACGTGATCCCCACGCACCAGGGGCGCGCGGCCGAGAAGATCCTCTTCTCCGTGATCGGCGGCGCCGGCAAGGTGATCCCGAACAACACGCACTTCGACACCACGCGCGCGAACGTCGAGTTCAGCGGCGCGGAGGCGATCGACTGCGTGATCGCCGAGGGCCGCGACCCGTCCTCGCTCCATCCGTTCAAGGGCAACATGGATCTCGAGGCGCTCGATCGCCTCATCACGACGCGCGAGCGGCAGAACATCCCGGTCGTCTTCGTGACCGTGACGAACAACAGCGGGGGCGGTCAGCCCGTCAGCCTCGAGAACCTGCGCGGGATCCGGACCCTCTGCGACAAGCACCAGCTGCCGATGTTCCTCGACGGGTGCAGGTTTGCGGAGAACGCGTGGTTCATCCGCGAGCGCGAGCCGGGGCAGCACGACCGCAGCGTGAAGGAGATCGTGCAGGAGATCGGCGGGATGATCGACGGCATGACGATGTCGGCCAAGAAGGACGGCATGGCGAACATCGGCGGCTGGCTCGCGCTCAACGACGACAAGCTCGCCGAGCAGTGTCGCAACCTGCTGATCCTGACGGAGGGCTTCCCGACCTACGGCGGCCTCGCGGGCCGTGATCTCGAGGCGATCGCGCAGGGCCTCCACGAGGTCATCGACCACGACTATCTGCGGTACCGCATCCGCTCCACCGCCTACCTCGGCGAGCGGATCCTCAAGCTCGGCGTGCCGGTCGTGCAGCCGATCGGCGGGCACGCGGTCTACCTCGACGCGCGCGGGCTGCTGCCGCACATCGCGCCGCTGCAGTACCCGGGGCAGGCGCTCGCCGTGGAGCTCTATCGGGAGGGCGGCGTGCGCGGTTGTGAGATCGGCACGGTGATGTTCGGCCGCCAGCGCGACGGCAGCGAGCGGCCGGGCGCGATGGATCTGGTGCGCCTCGCGATCCCGCGGCGGACCTACACGCAGAGCCACATCGACTACGTGCTCGAGGTGGTGGAGCGGGTCGCGCGGCGGGCCGGTTCGCTCAAGGGCCTGAAGATCGTGAAGGAGCCGCCGGCGCTCCGGCACTTCTCCGCCACGTTCGCGCCGCTGTAGCGGCGACCGCCACCCCCGGTCCATCCCACCGATGCCGGCCCGGGCGGGCCGGCGTTGAAGAATGAAATGATGCTGCCGTCG
>CAYHCR010000416.1:0-4510 GCA_964354895.1 uncultured Myxococcales bacterium
AGGAGCCGGCCGATTCAGTAGAAATAGAACATCCGGACCTTCCGGTGCGCGAACCGCAGCGAGAAGGCCCCCATGCATGCGGCGACCGCGCCGGACGCCCCGACGAGATAGCCCTCGCTGCCGAGGTTCGGGATCGCGTGCGCGAGGGCCGCGACGAGCCCGCCGACCACGTAGAAGCCGGCGAAGACCGGCCGCCCCCAGACGTCCTCGAGGAGCGGGCCGACCAGATAGAAGAAGAAGAGATTCCCCAGCAGGTGGAGCCAGCCGGCGTGAAGGAACAGGTGTGTCAGCCAGCCCGCCTGCGCGGCGCCGCGCGCGGGGACGAGCGCCCAGCGATGCAGCGGATGGTCCGTGAGCGCGTCGGTCGCGACGGCGCAGAGCTGCTCGAGCTCCGCCTGCTGCGTCGCGACGGTCGCAGCGTCCGGCTCGTGCACCTCTGCGGCCGCCTCGTCGAGCGCGGCGCGGATCGCGTCGGCGCGGGACCCGAAGAACCGTCGGGTGAACGACTCCGGGAGGACCAGCCACGGTCGCTCCTTGAGGTAGCTCACGACCGCGGTGGTCGCCGGCTCCACCCGCTCGTCCGGATCGCCCGGCAGCAGCCATGTGGCGACGAACGCCAGGAAGCAGAGCGCCGCGAGCGTGATCGAGACCCAGGGCAGTCGGTTGACCTGGTGGTTCTCGATGCCGACGGGGAAGAGCACGGAGCCTCCGAGCGAGGGCGCGACCGTAGCAGCCGCGTTGCTGTCCGAACATCAGGTCGGAGGAGGGCGCGCGCCGAAGATCGCCGTGCCGACCCGGACGTGCGTCGCGCCTTCGGCGATGGCGATGGAGAAGTCGGCGCTCATGCCCATGCTGAGCAGGCCGCCGGGCAGCCGTTCGTCCCGGAGCGCGCGCAGTCGGGAGAAGTACGGCCGGCTCGCCTCGGGATCCTCCGCGGCCGGAGGGATGCACATGAGGCCTCGCACGCGCAGCCCGTCGACAGCGCGCAGCTCTGCCAGCCTGGAGGGCAGCTCCGCCGGCAGCACGCCGTGCTTCTGCGCCTCGCCAGCCACATTCACCTCGACGAGCGCGTCGACGCCGCCGGGACCGGCGCGCCGGACGAGCTCCCGCGCGAGCTCGACGCGATCGAGCGTCTGCACGAGCGTGACGCGCCCGGCGACGTACTTCGCCTTGTTGGTCTGGAGCGGCCCGATCGCGTGCCAGCGGATCCCGTCGAGGTCCGCGAGCGCGGCGAGCTTGTCCCGGAGCTCCTGCGCGTAGTTCTCCCCGAAGTCGCGCTGGCCCGCGGCGTAGGCCTCGCGGATCGCCTCGGCCGGCTGCAGCTTGCTCACGGCGATCAGCGTGACCGACGCTGGATCCCGCCCTGCGCCGCGCGCCGCCGCCTCCACCTGCGCGCGGATCGCGTCGAGCCGCGTCGCGACGCTCATCGCGCGCCCCACGGCAGCCGCACGCCCGCTTCGTGCAGCAGCGCCAGCGTCTCGTCGAGCGGCAGGCCGATCACGTTGGACGCGGAGCCCTCGATCGTCGTGACGAGGCTGCCGCCGCGCTCCTGGATCCCGTAGCCGCCGGCCTTGTCGAAAGGCTCGCCCGTCGCGACGTACCAGGCGATGCGCGCTTCGGGCAGCGCGGCGAAGGTGACGCGCGTGCGCACGATCGTCTCGAGCGGGCGCGCGCCGCCGCGCAGCGCGACGCCGGTGATCACCTCGTGCGATCGGCCGGAGAGCGCGCGCAGCATCGCGTGTGCCTCGGCCGCGTCCGCCGGCTTGCCGAGCGGTCGCTCGTCGAGCACGACCTCGGTGTCCGCGGCGAGCACGATCGCGTCAGGTCGGCGCGCGGCGATCGCGTCGGCCTTCGCGGCCGCGACGCGGCGCACGTAGGCGGTCGCGGACTCGGCGGGATCGGGTCGCTCGGGGACGTCGCTGGTCTCTACGGCGAAGTCGATCCCGAGCTGGGCGAGCAGGGCGCGCCGGCGCGGAGAGGCGGAGGCGAGCACGAGCGGCGGCGACAAGCGGGGCTCCTCTGGCGCCGCATCGCATCGGGCGCCCGGCGGCGGTAGGTTGCGCGCCGCGGGGCCACGGAGTCCAGAGGATCGGGGATGGAAGCGCGGCAGCTGCTGGGCGATCTCAAGCGGACCATCGACGAGCTGCAGGCGTTCGACGAGATCGGTCGCGCGTTGACCTCGACGCTCGAGCTGCGCGAGGTGCTGCAGCTCATCCTCGAGAAGGTCCGCGCGCTGCTGCAGCCGTCGAATTTCTCCCTGCTCCTGCACGATGAGGCGAAGGGCGAGCTGGTCTTCGAGTTCGCGATCGGGCCGGCGAGTGAGGCGCTGGTCGGTCGGCGCTTCCCGCTCGGCGAAGGGATCTCCGGCTGGGTCGCGCGCACGGGCGAGCCGCTGCTCGTCCCGGACGTGCGGGCGGACAAGCGCTTCGCGCCGCGCTTCGACGCGGAGACGAAGTTCCAGACCGTCTCGGTGCTCGCGGCGCCGATGGTCACCAAGGGCCGGACGCTCGGCGTGATCGAGCTGGTGAATGGGCCGGACGTGCCACCGTTCAGCGCCGCGGATCTGCGGACCTTGCGGTCGATCGCGGGCTACGCGGCGATCGCGCTCGACAACGCGCACGCCTTCGAGCGGATCCGCGAGCTCACCGTGACCGACGAGCACACGGGCCTCTTCAACGCGCGGCATCTTCGGCGGCAGCTCGAGCAGGAGGCCGCGCGCGTGCGGCGCTTCGGCCACCCGCTCTCCCTGGTCTTCTTCGACCTCGATCACTTCAAGCAGGTCAACGACACCTTCGGCCACCAGGTCGGCTCGTCGCTGCTCACCGCCATCGGCGAGCTGCTCCGCAAGCAGATCCGCAACACCGACGTGCCCGTGCGCTGGGGCGGCGACGAGTTCGTGGTCCTGCTGCCGGAGACGCCCAAGGACGCCGCGGTGCACGTCGCGCAGCGGATCCGCGACGCGATGGTGGAGCGGCCCTTTCACCCGCAGCCGTCGCTCGCGGTGCGGATCACGGCGAGCTTCGGCGTCGCGACGTTCCCCGACGACGCGCAGGACGAGGAGTCGCTGCTGCGCGCGGCGGATCTGGCGATGTACCGCGCGAAGGCGAAGGGGCGCGACCGCGTCGAGCCGGCCTGATCAGCGTGGCCAGACGCGGTGCGGCAGCACGGCGAGCGCCTTGCCCTTCACCTTGACGGGCTCCTGCGCGACCGAGGGCAGCTCTGCCGGCAGCGCCGCGGCCGTCGCCTCGCTCACCCAGACCTCCCCCGCGCCCGCGAGCGACGTGAGGCGGGAGGAGAGGTTCACGGTGTCGCCGATCACCGTGTACTCCATCTGCCGCGCGCCACCGACGTTGCCGCAGACCATCGGCCCGGTCGCGACGCCGACGCCGACCCGCAGCGCCTCGACCTTCGCGAAGGCGCCCTGCGCGTTCAGCTCTGCGCACGCCTCCTGCAATGAGATCGCGCAGCGGGTCGCGCGGGCTGCGTGGTCGGGCTGATCGATCGGGCCGTTGAAGACCACCACGACCGCGTCGCCGATGAACTTGTTGAGGTACCCCTGGTGGCGATCGACCTCGGCGACGACGCGCTCGAACCACGTGTTCAGCACCGCGACGACCTCCTCGGGCGCGAGTCGCTCGCTCATCGAGGTGAAGCCGCGCACGTCGCAGAAGAAGACCGTGGCCTCGCGCAGGCTCGGGGGGATCCGCGCCTCGCCGTGCTGGCCGCGGATGCGCTCCATCAGATGGCCCGAGACGTAGAGGCCGAAGGCGCGCTCCATCCGCTCCGCGAGCGCGAGCGAGGCGAGCATGCGGTTGAACGAGGCGGCGAGCCGGCGGAAGTCGCTGCTGCCTCCCTCCTCGACGACGACGTCGCGCTCGCCGGCGGCGACGGCGTCGAACGCGGCGGCGAGCGGGTGGATGCGATCCATCACCGCCTCGGCGAGCTTCGTCGCGGCCGACAGGATCACCGGCAAGGCGAGCAGCGCGGCCAGCCCGTGGATCAGCAGGACGACCTCGGTCGGGTGGGCCGTCACCCAGGCGAGCGCCTCGGAGAGCTCGTGCTCGGCCGTCGGCCCCTTGAGGTCGAGGCGGATCTCCTCCGGGATCCTGCCCGCGAGGAGCTGCGCGAGGAGCGACTGCGCGACCGTGCTCACGAAGGTCGAGGCGGCGAGCGCGACGGCGAGCAGCGCGAGGACCGCGGCGGTCACGCGCGCCCGGAAGTCCTGCAGGACGAAGCTCACCGCGACGTCCACGGCGAGCACGATGGCGCTGCCCGTCGCCGCGCCGCCGAGCCAGAGCGGGATCGTGATCACGGTGCCGAAGGCGGAGGGGTCGAGGCCGGCGGCGACGAGCCCGGCGCCGACGACGCCGGCGGCGAACAGGCCCAGGGGCGTGACCGCGGCGAGCCCGAGCGAGGCGACGAGGCGCAGCGGGCCTGCCCGGCCTGCGAGCGCGAGGAAGGCGCGCGTCTCGAGCCAGCCGCCGAGCCAGGCCCCGGCGACGAGCGCCAC
>CAYHCR010000417.1:0-4478 GCA_964354895.1 uncultured Myxococcales bacterium
AGGTACGCGACGACGCGCATGCGTCCCGGGCAGTTCGGGCACTGGAAGACGTCGAACTCGAAGCTGCGCCGCAGGAGCGCGGCCCCTGCTCGCCTGCGAGCGCGATCTCGAGATCGAGCCCGATCCGACCCGGAGCGGCCGGCTCCCGCTGCTGAGCGCGGTCGAGCCGACCACCGCCGTCGCGTCGATGGGCTCGGCGCTGCTCCTCGACGGCGAGAACCTCGAGGCCGTCGACGAGGTCCGCATCGGCGCCTACTCGCTCCGTCGCGAGGACGGGCTGCTCAAGATGAAGGACGGGAAGTTGATGGTGAACGTCTGGGACAAGACCGGCTTCGCGGCCGCGGCGAGCGTCCTCAACGACGGTCGCTCAACGCCGCTCCGGCTCGTCTCCAACGGCGTCGAACAGGTGACCGCGCAGTCGGTCCGCGTCTTCACGGGCACGGCGCAGATCGAGGAGATCGCGCCGACCGTCCTCGCGCCCGGCCAGCTGATCTTCCTGCGCGGCCGCGGCTTCGACCCCGAGGAGCTCGCGAACAACCTGCTCTACCTCTCGACGTGCGGCGCGACCTGCGCGACCGATGACGGCAGCTTGACCGGAAACGGCGGCATGCCCGAGGAGCCGCCCAGCGAGGGCGACGGCGGCATGGGTGGGGGCGCGTCGGCACCGCCGTGGCGCTTCGCGCGCCGTCGGCGGCGAGACGCTCGCGGCGCGGGCCGCGGCGGTCGAGGCGGCGGCGCACGCGGCCGACGGCGATCAGGTCGACCAGCTCGTCGGCGAGCTCTACAAGGCGTGGGAGCCGCTGCGGCAGGAGCTGACGCTCGCGACCGCCCCGCGCGCGGAGCGGCGCGTTTGAACCGACCAACCTGCAACCCTGCACGACAGACGCCGCGCGCTGCGTGGCGAGGAGCTTCCAGATGAGAGAGCTCATCGTCGAGGACGACCGCACGAGCCGGATGCTGCTCGAGGCCCTGTTGACCGGCTTCGGTGAGGTGCAGACGGCGGCGAACGGCGAGGAGGCGCTGCAGGCGGTCGAGGCCGCGCTGCGGGCCCACACGCCGTACGAGCTGATCTGCCTCGACATCATGATGCCGGAGATGGACGGTCAGGAGGCGCTGCGGCGCATCCGGGCGCTCGAGGCCAAACACATGCTCCCGTCGATCCGCACGGCGCGGATCGTCATGACGACCGCGCTGGCCGATCCGAAGAACGTGATGGAGGCCTTCCGCGAGCAGTGCGACGGCTACCTGCTCAAGCCGATCGACAAGCAGAAGCTGCTCGAGCTCCTCGCGAAGCTGAAGCTGATCGCCGCGCCCTGACGAGCGCCCGCGTCGCGATCGTGGGACCCCGCCGTCCCCCCGCCAGCGGACTGGCGGGGCACGGATCGTGCACTCCTGCAACAGGCGCCGATCGTCCGTCGTCGCGTCAGGGGACCGGCGCGTTCGCGGGCCGAGGCCCCCGCGCGGGTCACGCGCGCGTCGTGATCATGGGAGCCGCGGGCCCGGGAGGCGGGGATGGCGAGTCACATCGAACCGCGCCCCTCGGGCGACGCCCTCTTCCGCTCGCTCTTCGAGCAGAACGCGGCGGTGATGCTGTTCGTGCAGCCGCTGACCGGGCGAATCGTCGGCGCCAACGACGCCGCCGCCCGCTTCTACGGCCACGAGCGCCACCACCTGCTCGAGCTCTCCGTCCAGGACCTCGAGTCGCGCCCGCTCGGCACGCCCGCCACGCCGCCACCGCCGTCGATCCCGCAGATGCCCTTCGTCTTCGAGGCGACGCACCGCACCGCCGGCGGCGCCTCCCGCTGCGTCGAGATCCACGCGAGCCCCGTGCCGCACGGCGAGGGCACGCTGCTCTTCCAGATCGTGCACGACGTGACCGCGCGGCGGGAGCTGCAGGAGGAGCTGCGGCGGGACCAGCAGAACTTCCGCATCTTCTTCGACACCGTCGACGACCTCATCCTCGTGGCGCGGCCCGGCGGGCAGCTGCTCTACACGAACGAGGCCTATCGCAGGGCGCTCGGCTACACGGCCGCCGAATTCGCGCGCATGCGCATCCTCGAGCTGCACCCGGCCGATCGCCGCGCGGAGGCGGACGAGATCTTCGGCGCGATGCTGCGCGGCGAGCGCTCCGGCTGCCCGCTCGCGCTGGAGCGCAAGGACCGCTCGCAGCTGCGCGTCAAGACGCGCGTCTGGCTCGGGAGCTGGGACGGCACGCCGGCGATCTTCGGGATCTCCAAGGACCTCACGCCGCAGGAGGCCGCGCTCGATCGCTTCCAGAAGATCTTCGACGCCAACCCCGCGCTCATGGCGATCAGCTCGCTGCCCGACCGTCGCTTCGTCTCGGTCAACGATGCCTTCATCGAGCGCCTCGGCTACCGGCGCGAGGAGATCGTGGGCCGGACCGCCATCGAGCTCGGGCTCTTCGCCGACGAGGGCGAGCGGGGCAGGGCCGAGGCGCAGCTGCAGGCGCACGGCTGGCTGCGCGGCGTCGAGGCGAAGGTCCGGGCGCGCAGCGGCGAGAAGATCGACGGCCTCTTCTACGGCGAGGTGATCGAGAACCATGGCGAGCGGCTGCTCGTCACCGTGATGGCCGATCTGACCGAGCAGAAGCGCGTGGAGGCCGAGCTGCGCGCCTCGCGCAACGAGGCCTCGGCGCTCGCGGTCGACCTGCAGAAGCACACGGCGCTCGCCAACGAGCTCGCCTCGCGCGCCGAGAGCGCGAACGCCGCCAAGAGCGAGTTCCTCGCCAACATGAGCCACGAGATCCGCACGCCGATGAACGGCGTGATCGGCATGGTCGAGCTCCTGCTGCAGACCTCGCTCGACCCCGAGCAGCGGCGCTACGCGACGATCGTGCAGCGCAGCGGCGAGGCGCTGCTGGCGCTGCTCAACGAAATCCTCGACCTCTCCAAGATCGAGGCGGGCCGGCTGCAGCTGGAGTCCGTCGATCTCGACCTCGGCGCGCTTTTGGAGGACTTCGCCGACACGCTCGCGCTGCGGGCGCACCAGAAGGGGCTCTCCTTCCTCTGCGCCGCGGAGCCCGAGGTGCCCGAGCTCTTGCGGGGCGATCCGGGGCGGCTGCGCCAGCTGCTGCTCAACCTCGGCTCCAACGCGGTGAAATTCACCGAGTCGGGCCTGATCGAGGTCGCCGTCACGGTCACCGAGCGGACCGCGCACGACGTGCTCCTGCGGTTCAGCGTGCGCGACACGGGCATCGGGATCTCCGCAGAGGTGCACGAGCGGCTCTTCCAGAAGTTCGTGCAGGCCGACGCCTCGACCACGCGCCGCTTCGGCGGCACGGGCCTCGGCCTCGCGATCTGCAAGCAGCTCGCGGAGCAGATGGGCGGCACGATCGGCGTGACGAGCGGGCCGGGGCTGGGCTCCGAGTTCTGGTTCACCGCGAGGCTGGAGCTCGCCGCGCCCGATCGCCCCGCCCCGTCGCCGCCCGCCGGGCTCGTCGGCCTGCGCGTGCTCGTCGCCGATCCCCACCCGACCAGCCGCGCGCAGCTCGTGGCGCGGCTCGCCTCGTGGGGCGCGCGGCCCGAGGCCGTCACCTCCGGGCCGGGCGCGCTGGCAAAGCTGCTCGAGGGCGCGCGCGCGGGGCAGCCGTGGGAGGCGGCGCTCGTCGACCTCTCGCTCTGGGGCGTCGCGGCGAGCTCGCTGCGCGCGGCGATCACGCACGATCCGTCGCTGCGCCCGACCCACTGCCTGCTGCTCGTGCCGCTCGGCGCCGCGCTCGACGAGGCGAACCTCGGCGTCGAGGGGTCGATCTCGATCCTCACCAAGCCCGTCCGCGTGACCGATCTGCGGATCCTGCTCGGCGCGGTGCGGCGAGCGCCCCTCGACGCGCGGACGTCCTCGCGCGTCGCGCCGCCGCCGCCGCGCATCCCGCGCTCGATCCCGCCGGGCCGCGTCCTGACCGGCGTCGTCTCGAGCGCGCGCCCCGCGCCGCGGATCCTCGTCGCCGAGGACAACCCGGTGAACTGCGAGGTCGCGCTCGGCCTCCTCAAGAAGCTCGGCGCGATCGCGGACGTCGCGGAGGACGGCGCGGCGGCGCTGCGGGCGCTCGAGCGCGGGCCGTACGACCTGGTGCTCATGGACGTGCAGATGCCGAACCTCGACGGGATCGAGGCGACGCGGCGCGTGCGGGCGCAGGGCTCCGCGGTGCTCGATCACGACGTGCCGATCATCGCGCTCACCGCGCACGCGCTGGCCGGCGACCGCGAGCGCTTCCTCGCGGCCGGCATGAACGACTCGCTCGAGAAGCCGATCACGCTCGCCGCGCTGCGCGTCATGCTCGATCGCTGGCTCGCGCCGCAGCTGCACGCGGTGCCGCCGCCCTCGGACGAGCGCGCGCCCGTGCCGCAGGTGACGCCCCCGCCCGTCGCGCCCGCGGTCTTCGATCGCGCCTCGCTCTTCTCGCGCGTGATGGGCGACGACACGCTCGCCTCGGTCGTGATCGACAGCTTCCTCGCCGC
>CAYHCR010000418.1:0-4477 GCA_964354895.1 uncultured Myxococcales bacterium
AGGTAGCCCTGCGCGCCTGGCGACTCGATGTCGTAGAGGAGGATCGGCTTGCCGAAGCTCGGGCTCTCGGAGAGGCGCACGTTGCGGGGGATGACGGCGTCGAAGACCTTGGGTCCGAAGTGCGTGCGCACCTCGCGGACCACCTGCGTGGAGAGCGTCGTGCGCTTGTCGAACATCGTCAGCACGATGCCCTCGAGCTCGATCTTCGGGTTGAGCGACGCGCGGACGAGCTCGATCGTCGACATCAGCGCCGAGAGACCCTCCATCGCGTAGTACTCGCACTGCAGCGGCACGAGGACCGAGTGGCACGCGGTGAGCGCGTTCAGGGTCAGCAGCCCCAGGCTCGGGGGACAGTCGAGCAGGATGTAGTCGTAGGTTCGGTCGAGGCCACGGATCGCGGTGGCGAGCCGGTGTTCGCGTTGCTCCGCCGTCACCAGCTCGATCTCGGCGCCGACGAGGTCGCGGCTCGAGGGCGCGAGATCGAGGTAGCTGAGCTCCGTGGGACGGATCACGTCGCCGAGCGCCTCGTCGCCGGTGAGCACGTCGTAGATGGACCGGTCGACGGAGTCGCGGGCGAGCCCCAGCCCGGAGCCGGCGTTCGCCTGCGGGTCGAGGTCGATCAGGAGGACCCGGCGCTCTGCCGAGGCCAGCGACGCCGCGAGGTTGACCGCCGTCGTGGTCTTCCCGACGCCGCCCTTCTGGTTCGAGATCGAGACGATCTTCACCGAGGCTCCTTGCCCACGAACGAAGGGGCTGCCTAGCACCCCGGTCCGGACCGGGCAAGGCGGAGAGAGCATCGGCGATCGGTCTGACATCGCGGCCCGAGGAGGGGTTTGTCGGGGGCTGAGTCGCTTTCCGAAACTCCAGCAACCACGGGGTGATCGGTGCCGACCTCTTCCGCGTGATCGGGGCGTCTCTGCGGCGAGGGCGCGACCCGCGGAGGGGGCCCGCGCTCGCGGCGACGTCGTGTCGGTCGCGAAGGCGCTCCCCTCGATGGTTCACCGTCTCTCGTTGGCGCCGCGAGGGCCCGGGTGTTTCACGTGAAACGTCGTGATGGTTCGCGCCGGCCCGGCCGTTGCGTTGGCGCGCCCGGCCTCGCGCCCGGCCTGCAGCAGCGGTGAGCCCTCGGCCTCGCACTCCGGCCCCGGGAACCCGAGCCAGCGACCGCGCCCCGGGCCAGCGCGCGCGTTGAACGCCGACGGCGCTCGAACCAGATCGTGGCCGCGCCTCCTCGAAGCGGCTTCGCCGAGTCGGGGAGCCGGCGTGTCCGGTATCGGTTGAGGACGATCGCCAACGCCACGTCCCGGGTGGGTCTCCGCGCGGCGAGACGAGCGACCTGCCGTTTCACGTGAAACAACGGGCCGCGCGCGAGGCGCCCCGCCGCGACAGGTCCCTTGACGCTCCGCCCATGAGACGAGCGAAGGTGCCGGCTCCGCGCCCCCTCGAGCGCACCCGAACACGCCAGCGAGGCCCTATCCGACCTCGACGCTCCAGAGGACGCGGCGCGCGCCCGACGGGAGACGGTGCTCGAGCCGAGCCAGGAGCCGGTCGCCGGGCCCCAGCAGCGTCGCAGGGACCGCCTCCTCGGCGCCCATCATCACCACGACGCGCCCCCCCGGCCGCACCAGCCCTCGCGCCAGCGCCAGCCAAGCCGCCGGGGCCGTGAACGCGCGCGAGATCGCGACGTCGAACGCCTCCCGCGGCGCACCCGACTCCACGCGCACGTGTCGGACCTGGACCCCCGTCAGCGTGAGCGTCGCGGCTGCATGGCGGACGAACGCCAGCTTCTTCGCCGTCCGATCGCGGGCCTGAAGGCGCAGATCGGCCCGATGGATGGCGAGCGGGAGCGTCGGAAAGCCGCCCCCGGTGCCGACGTCGACGACCTGCGCCCCCTCGGGCAGCAGCGACGCGGCCAGGAGCGAGTCGAGCACATGAAGCTCGAGCGCGGCCGCCGGCTCATCGATCGCCGTCAGGTTGATCTGCTGGTTCCAGCGCCTCAGCTCGGTCACCAGCCAGCCGAATTTCCGCAAGGAGGACGCGGAGATCGGCACGCCGCGAGCGGCCGCCTCGGCCGTCAGCGTCGGGAGGGCCTTCTCCACAGGGTCCGGCAGGGCGGTATCGTTCCAAGTCATTGTTATTCCCGGCGAATCCGACGTCTCCCTGGTGTCTCCACAGGTGACCCACAACCACCGGAAAGACCCGCGGATCGCCTCTCACTGACAGTGAAACCGCCTCACACCCCAGGCAAGAGGCCGTCTCCGCTCCGGCCTCCCGTGACGCGTCGCAGGGACCCCGCCGTGCCGACGACCGACGCCCACCGCCCAGGTCCGAACCGGCCACCGCGCCAAGGACCGCCCGAAACGGCCCGCGGATCTGCGCGGCCGGCCTTCCCCAACGACCGCGATCCCCTGCGCCGAAGGGCGGCCGCGGCGACGCCCCGGATCGAAGCTCCCTCGACCAGCGAGGGCTTCCAGTCGTCTCGGAACATCGCTCCTGGCTCGCGGGCTCCGCCCCCAGGCCCTCGCATCGCCGGCAACACCGCGCGCTTCGCGGAAGGCTCACGTCGACGCCGCTGCGGACCCGCGCGTCGCCACGCAAGCGGGGCCAAGCCGCGCCCCACCCGCGCGCCTCGCCCGACGCGGGCGCCCCCAACCGCCATCCCGGCGCCCCCCGCGCGTCAGGCTCCGCCGCTCACCACGGCCGCTTCGACCTCGGCACGGTGGGCCAGGAGGTAGGCGTCGACCTCCGCGTCCGTGACCCCCAGATCCCGCAGGACGCCCTCGTAGACCGCCTTCCACCCGGAGATCGCTGCCTCGCCCCGGCGAAGAAACGAGAGCTTCAGCACCGCGGCCGCGAAGAGCGGATCACGCCGAGGGGCCGCCACTAGCCGCCCACCGGACCGCGTCGGAGCGAGACGACCATGCGTCGACCCGCGCCCTCGCCCTCCGACCGCGACGTCACGCGACCGTCCGCGTTCATCGCGGCGTGCAGCCCCTTGCGCTCGGTCGAAGGGACCCCGAGCAGCGTGAGCGGCCGGCCGTTGCGGACGACCCAGCCCGCGAGCTCCGCGCCGAGGCCCTCCGTCGCCGGGTCGACCTCGATCGCGTGCTCCGGCGTAGGAACGTCGGTCCGCGAGAACGTCACCTGGAGCCGCGCCGGGTCGTCGCGACCCGCGATCTTCATCGCGAGGTACTCGAGCGACTCCAGCACCTGACCCTCGGCCGCCGCATCGAAGAGCTCCGCGCCGCGCTTCACGTCGAGGAGCACCGCGATCTTCGCCTCTCCCTCCACGCGCACGTCGATCGTCGCCTCGAGGCCGGAGAGCGCGAGCAGCCGCGTCGTCGCGCGCTCGACGTCTGCCGCCCGCTCCGCGTCGGTCTTGATCGGCAACACCGGCGCCAGGAGCCCCTCGCCGACAGCCGCCACGTCGGCGCTGTCCATGACGCGCGCCTGCTCGCCGCCCGCCTCACCCACAGCGGCCGCCTCCGCCGTCGCGAGCCCGGCGCCCGCGGACTCGCCTGGCGCCGCGACGACGACCGTCGACGTGCCGCCCTCCGCAGGGTCGCCCGGCACCGCGCCGACGACCGTCGACGTGACGCCCTCCGCCTGCTCGCCCGCCGCTGCGCTCCACTCGCCACTCGTCATGATCGCCTCGGGAAGTTCTGCGCCGGACAGCCCCCGCTACGCGCCGACCGGCTTCGTCGGTGGCCCGAACATCGGCAGGCCCATCACGCGTCGCAGCGCGAGCTGCTGGGCGATCGAGAGCAGGTTGTTCGTGAAGATGTAGAGCGTGAGGCCCTGCGGCAGGTTGAGCATGAACGCCGTGAACATGATCGGCATGAAGTACAGCATCATCTTCGCCTGCGCGGGATCCATCCCGGTCGACGGCTGCATCTTCTGGGTCGCGAACATCGTCGCGCCCATCAGGATCGGCAGCACGTAGTAGGGATCTTTGCTGGTCAGATCCGTCAGCCAGACCGACAGGAAGGGCTCGTTGTAGAGCTCCACCGAGGTCTGCAGCGTGCTGTAGAGCGCGATCCAGACGGGCATCTGGATCAGGATGGGCAGGCAGCCGCCGAACGGGTTGACCTTGTGCTGCTGGTACAGCTTCAGGGTCTCCATGTTCAGCTTGTCTTTGTCTTCGCCGAACTTCGCCTTGAGCTTCTCGAGCTCCGGGGCGAGGACCCGCAGACCTTCCATCGACTTCATCGACTTCCAGGCCAGCGGGAACGTGACGCCCTTCACCAGGACCGTGAGCAGGATGATCGCGATGCCCCAATTCGGGATCACCGCGTGGAACCACCGCATCAGCCAGAGCAGGACCCGCGCGATGACCGCCCACATCCCGAAGTCGACCAGCTTCGGCAGCGACGGATCCTGGCCGGCGCTCTCGCCGAGCGTCGCGCTCGCCGCCTCGAGTCGGTTGAGATCCTTCGCGCCCAGATAGACCGAGTGCGTGATCGTCGCCTCGCCCCCG
>CAYHCR010000419.1:0-4467 GCA_964354895.1 uncultured Myxococcales bacterium
CGGAGGCGCCCTCGAGGTGGACCGTCCCGTCCGAGCGGATCCGCATCACGTCGGTCATCTGGCCCCCTGCGCTACTTCCGGTCGAACGCCGTCCGCTCGCGCTCCGCCTTCTCCCACATCGTCGCGCCCTCCCACGCCCGGCCGAGCGTGTCGGTCAGGAGCTTCTCCCAGGCGGCGCCGTTCTTGAGGCCCTTGGGCGCCTTGAGCTTGCCGAGGCGCTTGTCTCCCTGGCCGAGGAACGCGTCGAGCGACCGCTGCAGCTCCACGCGCCGCTTCGGATCTCCGTGGCGCAGCACGACGCGGGTGAGCTTGCCCTCGGCGCCGATCCCGAGGCCGATCGTGACCTTCTCCTTCTCGCCCGGCAGCACGACGCGATCGAAGATCAGGAAGCCCTGCCGGTCGGTCTCCTTGAGCAGGTCTCGTTCGACCGGGGTCCACGGCACGAGCCGGACGTGCTGGCGCTTCTTGCCGCCGCCGTAGACGGAGAGGACGACGACGGTCTGCCGCTCCTTCGAGAGCGTGAGGCCGAGCGACTCTTTGAGGCGCTTGAGGCCGTGCTCATCGATCGCGAAGTCCTTCGCCGTGAACTGGCGCGCGTCGGGATAGACGTCCGTGACGCGGACCGCGCCATCGCGCAGCCACTGCACGAGGTCCCAGGTCTCCAGCGAGCTCTGCGCGTCGGCGAAGGTGTGGCCGGGGATCCAGCCGTTGCGGCCGATGCCGGCGCGGATCGCCCTGCGGAGCTGCACGTCCGAGGACTGGGCGAGGAAGGCAGCGTCCGTCAGGTCCGGCAGGTCGCCGAGGCCCTTGCCGTAGCTCGCCTTCTTCCAGGCGTCGGCGCCGCCGCCGTCGAGGCCGTGGCACGAGGCGCACTCGAGCGCGAAGATCGCGGCGCCGTTGCGGGCGTCGCCGCGGAGCGCCTCGGAGGCCTGCGCGTCGAAGGCGAGGAGCGCGCTGCACAGCATCAGGAGACGCGAGCCAGGGAGCCTCACGGCGCACCGCCCTTCTTGCTCTTCTTCCCGGCCTTCGGCTTGCTCGAACCGCTGGAGGGAGGCGTGAACGAACTCTTCTTGTCGAAGCCCGGCCAGCGCTCGACGCTCTGTGCGATCTCGAAGCGGAACTGGGCGTGGCAGCGCTGGCAGCCGTCGTCCTGCAGCTTGCGCAGCACCGGCTCGGCCTTCGCGCGGTCGCCCGCGACGGCCTTGAGCGCGCGCACGTCCTCGACGAGGCCCTTGGCGAGCTTGTCGAAGAGCGGCCGCGCGTCGCCGTGGCCTTCGGGCACGCGACCCTCGACCTTCTTGGCGAGCCCCTCGAGGCGCTCCGCGATCGGCGTCGCCGCGGGCGTGCCGAGCTTGCGGTTGAGCAGCTTTGCGTCGCGGCCGATCAGCTCCATCAGGCCCTCGAGCGTCCGCTCGTCGGGGCCGACGGGCGCGCCTGCCTTGGGCTCGCCGCTCGGCGCCTTCGGGCCGGGCAGACCGCCGAGGCCGACCGGCCGCCGACCGCCGCGGGCACCTTTGCGCTGATCGGGATCCGCGTCCTCCCCGGCCGGCACCGGCGTCGGGACGCCGAGGCCGAGCGGAAATTCCGTGCGCAGGCCGGGCTTCTCGTTGACCCGGTCGATCGTGATCGTGTGGACGCCCTCGACCTCCGAGCTGAAGTGGAAGCCGTACCGGCCGGCGTCCTTCTGCTCGTGGAGCTCGTAGACGCGGTTGCCGCCCGGCCACTCCACGGTGGCCTTGAGCTTCTGCTTCACGAGCGGCTTGGTGTCGCCGACGGTCGGGTCGGGGATCGCGAGGTGCTCTTCGATCGCGACGATGATCTCGACCGAGTCGCCGGGCCGCGGCTTGCCGGGGCGGGCGGAGAGCGCGAAGCCGAAGTCGCCGGTCTTCTTGCCCCAGCGCAGCTCGGGCGGATCGGGATCTTCCTTCTTCGCGACGGGCGCAGCGACCGGCGTCGGCGGCGCGGCGCCCGTGAAGTCAGCGGGCGGCGGCGGAGGCAGGGCGGGGGTCGCGGGCGTGCCGGCCGGCGTCACCGGCCGCTTCGGCTCGTCGAGGGCGGGGGCCGCGGGCTTGTCGTCCGCCTTCGGCGCCGTGATCGGCGGCGGCGGGAGCGGCGGCGGGGGCGATCCCGGCGCGACGACCGGGCGCTTGGCGAGCGCGGCCGACGCGAGCAGCACCAGCAGCGCCGCGACGAGCGCGGAAGGAAGCAGGCGTCTCAAGGCTCTACCCGTCAAGGCTCCACCGATCATGTCTCCACCGATCATGGCTCCACCCATTTCTGACCGTTCTTCGTCCAGAGCAGCTCGTCCTGGATCGTGAACTCGAGCAAGGCCGGCGACGGTCCGCCCTCGAGCAGTCGCCCGTTGACGAAGATCGCGGGCGTGCCGGGGAGGCTGTAGGACTCCGCCTCCTTCTTCTGCAGCTCGACGGCTGCGGAGAGCTCGTCTCCGGAGACCGCCGCGACGAGCGCCTTGGGATCGAGGCCGACGCTCGCGACGATCTCCTTGATGACGTCGGGCGAGAGCCGGCGCTGGTTCACGAAGAGCGCGTGCTGCACCTCCCAGAACTTGCCGCTGCGCCGCGCGAATTCCGCGGCCATCGCGGCGCTCATCGAGTGCTGGTGGCCGCCGAGCGGGAAGTGCTTGAAGCAGAGCCGGACGTCGGGCCGCCGCGCGAGGAGCTCTTCGAGGATCGGCATCGTCGCGCCGCAGTGGCCGCACTCGAAGTCGGCGTACTCGACCAGCGTGATCGGCGCGTCGGCGGCGCCCCGGCACGGGACGTTCGTCAGGTCGGGCTTGCGGCGCTTCTCCGCGGCGAAGGAGCCGTAGTACCGGCCGTAGGCGGTGAGCGCCTCGGTCCGCGTCATCCCGGCGCCGAGCTCGCCCGCGAGGAGCGTCAGGCCGCGGATCGCGTGCGTCCGGCACGGCAGGCCGCCGCGGAGGCAGCCGGCGAGGGTGGTCGGCGAGCCGGAGTACACGAACTCGTCCTCGGCGGCCGAGATCAGCTCGCCGCGCTGAAAGGCCGTCAGCGCGTCCATCGGGAAGCCCGGCAGCTCGTGCTCTGCTTCGTCGGCGCCGAGCTCCCGCGCGGGTGGCGCAGCGGACTTCGGCGGCGCGATCGCCGGCCCGGCGTCGACCTTCGGGGCCGTCGAGGGCGAGGCGGCCCCCTTGGCAGCGCCGCTCTCGCGCGAGCAGCCGGCGAGGAGGGCGATGGCGAGGAGGAGGGGGAGGGGTGGCGGGATCGAGCGCACGGGTCGTCCGGGCGAGCTCCGCCCCCGGAGCAGGATCGGGGCGGCGCGGCGGCAAAGAGGGCACAGGGGGAAAAAGCGGCGGAAATGTAGCTGCCGGTCGTCCGGATTGTAAAGGCGCGAACCGCTTGGTACTTCCGGTCATCGTCGGGACGCGGAGGGGGCCTTTGGGCGACGGTCGGACGGTTTCGCGAGGGTCGACGGTCGTCGTCGAGCGGGTGGAGGCGCCGGCCGAGCCGCCGCGCTCCCGGTACCCGCTGCTCGGCGCCGACGGCGCGCCCTGGTGGAGCTCCTACTTCTCGGCCTCTGCCCGGCTGCTGACCCCGGCGCTCGACGCGCAGAGCGGGGAGGACGAGGTCCGTTCGCTCGTCGCCGCGCTCGCCCTGCGCCCTCCGGCCCGCGTGCTCGACGCAGGCTGCGGCGGTGGTCGGCACGTCGCGGCGCTCGCCCGTCGGGGCTTCGAGGTGACGGGGCTCGACGGCTCCGACGCGCAGCTCGCGCTGGCCCACGACGCCTGCCTGGGCACCCCCGCGACGTTCGTGAAGGGCGATCTCCGCGCGATCCCGGCCTCGCTGCACGGCCACTTCCAGGCGGTGCTCTCGCTGCATACGTCGTTCGGGCTCTTCTCCGACGCCGAGAACGAGCAGGTGCTCCGCGGCCTCTCGGACTGCCTCGCGCCGGGCGGCCGCCTGCTCCTTGATCTCCACAACCGCGAGCTCGTCGAGACCGCCGGGCGCGGCCGGACGTGGGCCGAGCGGCCGGGCGGCTATGTGCTCGATGAATTCGCCTGGGATCCCGACGCGCGCCGCTCGTACGGGCAGCGAATCCTGCTCGTCGACGGCGTCGAGCAGCGCTTCCCCTTCGACCACCGCGTCTACTCGGAGGCGGAGCTGCGGGCGCTGCTCAAGCGCTGCGGGCTCGTCGTCGCCGGGATCCACGGCTCGCTCGAGCGCACGCCGTACAACCCACGGGCGCCTCGGATGGTCGCCGAGGCCGAGCGGCGGGCGTGACGTACGCGGCTTGCGTCGGCCCGGCGCGCATCGGCTAGGATGCCCCCAGATGAGTGACGAGACGCGGATCACCGGGCTTGCGGAGCTGCTCGCGGACGCCCGCAAGGACAACGCCTACCTCATCGTGATCTCCGGTCAGTCGGTCGGAAAGATGTTCAAAGTCAGCGGCTCCGTTGTCGTGATCGGCCGCGCCGACGACGCTGAGATCAAG
>CAYHCR010000420.1:0-4463 GCA_964354895.1 uncultured Myxococcales bacterium
GGGCTACGACCCGGTCTTCGGCGCGCGGCCGCTGAAGCGGGCGATCCAGAAGCTCGTGCTCGACCCGCTCGCCGTGAAGCTGCTCAAGGGCGAGTTCACCCCGACGCAGCGCATCGTCGCGGACGGCAAGGACGGCGCGCTGGTCTTTCGGACCGAGACGCCGGGCGCGACCCAGCCCGAGGCGCACGCCTGACGAAAGGGCTGCGCCCCGCAGGGCCAGCCTTGCAGGTTCTGCGCGCTCGATGCGTCCCCGCGGCCGGACTTCAGCCACTTGGCGCGGCGCGGGGCTTGCGTGCACCTCGGCCCTCCCCCGTCCATCCGGAGGCCGCATGGTCCCGCGTCGCGTCGTCTCCTGCCTCCCTCTGGTCTTCGCGCTGTGCGGCTGTCCGGACGAGGAGGAGAGCCCGACGCCCGAGGGCCTTCGTTGTCCGGCGGCGGCGGTGCTCGCGGGCGAGGCGCTCGCCAACGCCGGGGTCGAGCACGACGACGTCGAGGCGCTCGACGGCGCGGTCTGGCGCGCGGCGGAGAGCCCGCACCGCCTCACGAACTCCCTCACGCTCGAGGGCACGCTGACGATCGAGCCCTGCGCGGTCATCGAGGCGTGCGCGACCTGCCGGATCCAGATCGGCTCCGGCGAGGCGCCCGGCGCGCTCGTCGCACTCGGCACCGCGAAGGACCCGATCGTGCTCCGCGGCGAGGCGGGCGCCGAGCAGACGTGGAGCGGGCTGCTCTACCTGCACACGTCCCCGGCCGGACGGCTGTCGTTCGTGACGATCGACGGCGGCGACACCGGCTGCGGCACGACGTGCGACGACGCGGGCGTGATCTCCGTCTCCGGCTCGAGCGCGGCGACCACGAACGTCGACGGCGTCTTCACGAACGCCCCCGTGCTGGCGATCGATCACTCCACGGTGCGCGGCGGCCTGCGCAACGGGATCTTCCTGGAGTCAGGCGGAAGTTTCGCCGCCGGCAGCACGGACAACGTGATCACCGGCAACGCGCTCGCGCCGATCCGGATGGAGCTCGACGGCGTGCGCACGACGCTCGCGGACGGCACGTTCACGGGCAACGGCGAGGACGTCATCCGCCTCTACACGCCGGGGATCTCCCAGCTCCACCACGCGACGACGCTCCCGAGGCGCGGCGTGCCGTACGTCTGGGAGGACCTCGCGGCGGCGTCGGTCTACGACCTGCTGCTGATCGAGGCGGGCGTGCAGCTGCGCATGGTCCCGACGGCCGTCGAAGGCGACACGGGCGCAGAGCTGACCATCAAGCCCGGCGGCGCGCTGATGGCCCACGGGACGGCCGAGGCGCCGATCGAGCTCGGCGACGACACGGCGGCGGCGCCCGCGTGGAACGGCCTGCGCTTCGAGGAGGGGGCGGCGCCCAGCATGCTGCAGCACGTGCGGCTCACGGGCGCGGGCCGCCAGGCAGGGCCGACGGGCGTCGCGTGCGTCGCGGACGACGCGATCGCGTACGGAGCGGCCGTGCTCCTCGACGCGCCGGGGCTCGTCACGATCACGGACTCGACCTTCTCCCGCCTCGGCCCGACGACCTACGCCGTCTATCGGAGCTACTTCGGCGATGGCGCGCCGGAGTTCACCGACGGCGGGAACGTCTTCGAGGCGCCGCTCGCCTGCTCCGAGACGGACCAGATGCCCGGCACGCCCACGACCTGCGATGGCGCGATGCAGTGCTGCGATCACGCCTACGGGTGCGCGAGCGATCGCTGAACCACGGTCCGCGAGGCCCACGGTCGGCTACGCCCCGTGGGGGCACCGATCCGGCGCCTCGCGGTGGACTAGAGTCCGCCTCCATGAACGGCTCTTCGGACTTCGACTTCGTCGACGACGCAGGGGGCGGCAGCTTCGTCCCGGTCGGCGGCTCCTTCGTGCAGCTCCGCCAGCTCGTCAACCGCGGGGAGATCGACGCGGCCGTCCGGCTCTTCGAGGACAGCGGCGGGTTCGGGCGCGCAGAGCTGCTCGAGGAGGCGAAGACCGCCTCGTTCGAGACGAAGAAGTCGATCGCGCAGCTCTTCCGGCGGGCGCGCGACTTCCAGGCCGCGGCGCGGGCCTACCTGCTCGCGCGCCTCGATGGCGAGGCGGCCGCGTGCTTCGAGCAGGCGCTCGACTTCGGCGCCGCGTCCGGCTGCTGGACCCGCGAAGGCGAGCTGCTCAAGGCCGCGGCCTGCCACGAGCGCGCCGGCCACACGGACGCCGCGCTCGAGATCTACCGTCAGGCGGGCGCAGAAGAGAGCGTCGCGGAGTGTCTCGCCCGCGCCCGCCGCTTCACCGAGGCCGCCGCGACCTACCGCACGCTCGGCAAGATCCACGCCGAGATCCAGACGCTGCGCGCAGGGCTGCAGGTCGAGCCGGAGAACCTCGAGCTCGCGGTCCGGCTCGCGACGCTGCTGCACCAGCACGCCCACCACCAGCAGGCGATCGACCTGCTCGTCGAGACCGGCAAGCGGGCCCCGGCCGCCCGGAGCGACGTGCCCTACCTGCGGCTCCTCCAGGCGGCGCTGGCGGCGGTCGGAAACCACGCGAACGCGACCAAGGTCCAGGCACGGCTCAACGAGCTGCCGGCCGGAGAGGGACCGGTGATCGAGCGGGCGCCGGAGGCGCGGCCCGATCCGGGCGGCGACGCGTACGGCTTCCTCAAGGCGATGCCGATGTTCGCCGAGCTCGCGATCGACGACATGAAGGCCCTCTTCCGCGTCTGCGCGCTGCGCACCTTCGCGCCCGGCCAGCACCTGATCGAGACGGGCCAGCCGGGCAAGGGCCTCTTCGTGATCGTCGACGGCCAGGTCGAGGTCTACGGCGGTCCGGCGGACGGTTCGCGCCTGCTCAACACGCTCGGCGTCGGCAGCTACGTCGGCGAGATCTCGCTGGTGCAGGACGGGCCGACCTCGGCCCGAGTCACGGCGCGCGTGCCCGTGAAGGCGCTCTTCATCTCGCGCGGCGCGTTCCTGCAGTATCTCTACTCGACGCCGGCCGCCGCGCTCTGCATCTACCGGCTCTTCACCGTCAGCCTCGCGGAGCGCGTGCGCGTGCTCTCGGCGGCGAGGTAACGCGGCGTGAGCGATACCAAGGTGAGCGAGAGCAACGTGAGCGAGAAGAGCGTGATCGAGACCTTCGAGGAGCTGGCCGGACGGCTGAGCCTGACGGAGATCGTCCGCCTCCAGGACACCCTCTCCCGCGCGCTGGTGCACCGCTTCGAGAAGAAGGTCGCGCTCGCGTTCTCGGACGTCGTGGGCTCGACGCCCTACTTCGCCCGCTTCGGCGACGAGGCCGGCCGCAAGCTGCAGCAGCGACACGTCGATCTGGTGCAGTCCGCGGTCAGCAAGTACGGCGGGCGGATCGTCGACACGGCCGGAGACGGCGCGTTCCTCTGCTTCCCTGTGCTCGATCAGGCGGTCCGCGCGCTCATGTCGATGCAGGAGACGATCGCGATCGACAACGACAGCCGCGCGGTCGAGCACCGGCTGCGCGTGCGCTGCGGCGTCCACTTCGGTCCCGCGCTGACCGACGGCTCGCTCGTCTCGGGCGACTCGGTGAATTTCTGCTCGCGCGTCGCGACCTCCTGCGACGCCGGTGAGCTGCGGCTCTCTTCGGCGGCGTTCGCGGAGCTGACCGAGATCGGCCTGCGCCTGCGCTGTCGCTGGCTGGGGCCGATCGAGCTCAAGGGCGTCGAGCGTCCGGTCGAGCTCCTCGCGCTCGACTGGCGCGATCCGCAGCGCTTCCCCTCGACCCTGCGCTTCGACGATGGCGAGGTCGTGCCGATCCCGCGCCTCGACGTCGTCCGCTTCGGGCGGCTGCGGGATCAGGACGGCCAGATCGCGAACGAGATCATCCTCACCCCGCCGGAGGAGGAAGATCGGCACCGGATCAGCCGGTGGCACTTCGAGCTCCACCTGCGCTCGACCGGCTACGTGCTGCGCTCCGTCTCGAGCGCGCCCACGGAGCTCGACGGCGTGCCGCTCGCGAAGGGCGAGGAGCGACCGGTCCGGCCGGGCAACCGGATCCGCGTCGGAGACGTGATGACGATCGAGCTCGGCCACACGATGGCCGGGGGCGACGAGACCTACCTGCCCGGCCACTGACGCGCCGGACCGCGCGTCAGATCCGCCGATCGTCCGCCAGCTCGTCGAGCCGCGCGGTGCGCGCCAGCCGCGACTTCGCGAGCTTCATCACGGCGAGCATCGCCGCGCCGTCCTTGAGCACGAGCGCCTTGAAGTCGGCCGCAGGCAGGCGCAGCGCGAGCACGGGACCGATCGCCGCGACCGACGCGGTGGCCGCACCGTGCGAGAGCACGGAGACCTCGCCGAAGAGATCGCCCTCCACGAGGTCCGGGTAGCGCTCGCCGCCGGAGTGGGTCACCGCGCAGCGGCCGCGCAGGAGGAGGAACACCGCGGTCGCCGGCGTCCCCTCCGTGACGATCGCCTGACCGTCGTCGAAGTTGAT
>CAYHCR010000421.1:0-4461 GCA_964354895.1 uncultured Myxococcales bacterium
GCCGTCGCCTGCGGCGCTCCGACCGAAGACTGCACGCTGCGGGGCGATGAAGACGGCGACTCGGCGGCCGACTGCCTGGACGACGAGTGCATCAGCGTCGGGATCTGCAGCGGCCTCGAGGTCTGCGAGCTCGCGGAGGACGAGGATGGCGATGGCTACACGGACTGCGCCGATCCGGCGTGCTTCGAGGCCGGCTCGTGCCAGCCCGTCGCCGAGCTCTGCGACGGCGACGACGACGAGGACGGCGACGGGCTCTACGACTGCCTCGACGCCGACTGCGAATTCGACGCGTGGTGCGCGCTGCAGCCGTACAGCGTGTTCCACGGCGGCGACGCGTGCGCTGACCTGCAGGCCGACACGGACGGCGACGGGCTGCGCCCCTGCTCGGACCCGGAGTGCGTCGGCCTTGGGCTCGACTGCTCGGCCGACGGTGAGTCGAACTGCATCAACTTCGGGGACGACGACGGCTCGGGCGCGACCGACTGCGACGATCCGGCCTGCTATGGCATCGGCGGCTGCCCGTTTCTGGACAGCTCGTCGGAGGCGGCGGCCTGCACCAACGAGGCCGACGACGATCGCGACGGACGGGTGGACTGCAACGACCCGTCCTGCCACGAGGATCTGTCGTGCCCGCTGGTGGAAGGCGCCGAGTTCGATCACTGCGGCAACGGCCTCAACGACGACCGCGAGAACGGCGTCGACTGCTTCGACACGGTCGCGTGCGGGGACGCGCTCGCGCCGGGCTGCCGAGCGGGACGCTGTCCCGAGCTGCTCGGCGACGCGCAGCCGATCGCCTCGCTCGTCGCGAACGCAGGGCTCGGCTCCTGGACCGGCAGCTACGTGGCCGGCTCCACGATCGCCTCCCACGAGCGCTGCGGTGACACGGTCGCCTCGGCACCTTATGTGCTCTTCGGCTTCCAGCCGCCGGTGGACGGCGCGTACTCGTTTGACGCGCTCGGCTCCGGGGTCCCCACCGCGATCGCGGTCCACATGACCAAGGAGGACGCCACTCCGTGCGAGCTCGTCCGTCCCGCCGAGGCGCCCGGATCCGACGCGGCCTGCCCGCGAGGTGACGGGTCGTCCGCGTGGGCCAGCTCCGGCTATGGGACCTTTTATCTCTGGGCGGCGGATCTCCATTACGTGCTGCTGCTGCCCCTCGACCCGTCGATCGCGCCAGGGACGCCGCTTCGATTGAACGTCCTGGCCCACTGATGGACCGACGCTGTTTGACGCCGGGCAGGGCAGGGCGCTACCAAGCGCCATGCTCGACCCCAAGTCCCTCCCCGACGCGCTGACCTTCGACGACGTGCTCCTCGTCCCCGCCTACAGCGAGGTCCTGCCGAAGTCCGTCGAGACCGCCGCCCGCCTCACCCGGAAGCTCCGCGTGAACATCCCGCTCGTCTCGAGCGCGATGGACACGGTCACGGAGGCGGCCATGGCGATCGCCATGGCGCAGGAGGGCGGCATCGGCGTCGTCCACAAGAACCTGCCGCCCGCCGCGCAGGCAGCGGAAGTCGAGCGGGTCAAGAAGTTCGAGGCCGGCATCGTGAACGAGCCGATCACCATCGGCCCGGACGCAAAACTGCGCGACGTCGTCGAGCTGATGCGCCTGCACCAGATCTCCGGCATCCCCGTCGTCGACGGCGGTCGGCCGGTCGGCATCGTCACCAACCGCGATCTGCGCTTCGAGCGAAACCTCGACCAGCCCGTCCACGCCGCGATGACGAAGCCGCTCGTCACCGCGCGCAAGGGCATCACGCTCGACGAGGCCAAGCAGCTCCTGCACGAGCACCGGATCGAGAAGCTCGTCATCGTCGACGCCGAGGGGCGGCTCGACGGCCTCATCACGATCAAGGACATCGAGAAGACGCGGCTGCACCCTCGCGCGGCGAAGGACGCCCGGGGGCGACTGCTCTGCGGCGCGGCGATCGGCGTCGGGCCGGATCGCGACGAGCGCGCCGAGGCGCTCGTGAAGGCGGGCGTCGATCTCATCGCGATCGACACCGCGCACGGCCACTCGAAGAACGTCATCGAGTCCGTGCAGGCGCTCCGGAGGCGGTACCCCGAGCTGCAGATCGTCGCAGGGAACGTCGCGACCTACGAGGGCGCGAGCGCGCTCGTCGACGCCGGCGTGGACGCCGTGAAGGTCGGCATCGGCCCCGGCTCGATCTGCACGACGCGCGTCGTCTCGGGCGTCGGAGTGCCGCAGCTCACCGCGATCACCGAGGCCGTCCGCGCGTGCAGCATCGCAGGCGTTCCCGTGATCGCGGACGGCGGGATCAAGTACTCCGGCGACGTCGTCAAGGCGCTCGCGTGCGGCGCAGACACGGTGATGATCGGCTCGCTCTTCGCCGGCTGCGAGGAGTCGCCCGGCGAGGTCGTGCTGCTGCAGGGCCGCTCCTACAAGATCTACCGCGGCATGGGCTCGCTCGGCGCGATGCAGGCCGGGAGCAAGGATCGCTACTTCCAGAGCGACGTCGACGACGCCGACAAGCTCGTGCCCGAGGGCATCGAGGGGCGCGTCCCGTACAAGGGCCCGCTCGCGATGAACATCCACCAGCTCGTCGGCGGGCTTCGGTCGGGCATGGGCTACCTCGGCGCGTCGTCGCTCGAGGAGCTCAAGGTCCGCGCGAAGTTCGTCCGGATCACGACCGCCGGCCTGCGCGAGAGCCACGTCCACGACGTGACGATCACGCGCGAGGCGCCGAACTATCGCGTCGAGTAGCGGCGGCGGCGAGCGCGCCAGACACGACACGGCCGCCGGGGCAGAAGCCGCGGCGGCCGGTCGGCTGCATGGATGTCCGCGCTGTTACTTGCCGCCGGCCGCCTTCTTCTTCTTCATCATCTCGGCTGCGGCCTTCTCGTCCTCGTCGTCCTCGGCAGAGCGCTTGCCACCGCCCGTCGCCGCCTCGGCCGCCGAGACCTTCTCCAGCATCTCGTTCTTGTCCGAGGTGTCGAGGAGCGTGATCGCGTCCTTGAGCTTGCCGAGCGGGAGCCGCGCCTTCTTCACGCCCTTGACGTCCGAGAACGTCGGCATGTCGGAGAGCTCGCGCAGGTACTTGTAGAACTCCTCGTTGATCGAGGCGACCGAGTCGATGCAGCCCTTGTGCAGCGAGTCGAGATCCACCTTCGGCGCGCCGTCGGCGCCGGCGACGGCGAACTCGAGGTCAGGGTTGCGCTTGAGCGCGAGCGAGAGGGCGTCGAGGCGGCCCTTGAAGTCCTTGTAGAGATCGGAGTACGCAGCGAGCCGATCGACGTCCTCGAGGTCTTCGTTGAGCGCCTTCGCGAGCCGCTCGGAGTAGTTTTCACACCGCTTCTTGGAGAGCTCCTCCACCGAAGCGCCTTCGCCAGCCGCTTCGCCGAGCGACTCGGCGACCGCGCTGTCGAGGCGGTCGTCTCCGGACGCCCCGTACGCCGCGCCAGTGGCGCAGGCCGCAGAGGACAGGACGAGGGCGGCCGCGAGCGCGAGCCGGGCGGACGTGACAAGGGTCGGGACGGAGGCCGCCGCGGCGGCCGTACGGACGGGAGACGAGTGCATGGCCGGGAGCATACCCAACAGCAGCGACGCGAGCGACCCCCACGTCGAACGAATCCTCATCCTCGACTTCGGCTCTCAGTACCCGCAGCTGATCGCCCGCCGCATCCGGGAGCTGCACGTCTACTGCGAGATCCAGCCCTGTACGTGGCCGCTCGAGAAGATCCGGGCCTTCGCGCCGCGCGGCATCGTGCTCTCCGGCGGCCCGGCGTCGGTGCTCGCCGAGGGCAGCCCGCGCGTTGATCGGGGCGTGTTTGCGCTCGGCCTGCCGATCCTGGGCATCTGCTACGGGCTGCAGCTGACCGCGCACGAGCTCGGCGGCAAGGTCGAGAAGTCCTCGCACCGGGAGTACGGCCGCGCGCCGATCGAGGTCGTCGCCGAGTCACGCCTCTTCGCCGGCTTCGGCAAGGGCGCCGTCTCCGACGTCTGGATGAGCCACGGCGATCGCGTCCAGTCGCTGCCCGCGGGCTTCGTGGTCGAGGCGACGAGCCCCGGCTCGCCCTTCGCGGCGGTCGCCGATCCGGCGCGCAGGATCTGGGGCCTGCAGTTCCACCCCGAGGTCCACCACTCGCCGCGCGGCCGCGAGCTGCTCGAGAATTTCGTGCGCGACATCTGCGGCGCCAAGGGGCGCTGGACGATGGGCTCGTTCGCGAAGGGCGAGATCGAGCGCATCGCGACGGCGGTCGGCGACGAGCGCGTGATCTGCGGACTCTCCGGCGGCGTCGACTCTGCGGTCGCGGCGAAGCTCGTGCACGACGCGATCGGCGATCGGCTCCACTGTATTTTTGTCGACAACGGGCTGCTGCGCCGCGGCGAGCGCGACCAGGTCGAGGAGGTCTTCGGCCGCCGCTTCCAGATCCCGCTCACCGTCGTGGACGCCGAGGAGCGATTCCTCACCGCGCTCGCCGGGAAGACCGAGCCGGAGG
>CAYHCR010000422.1:0-4454 GCA_964354895.1 uncultured Myxococcales bacterium
CCCCTCTCGACGCTCTTCCTCCGGGCGCGCGGACAGCTCCGCGGCGGCGTGGCGCGGCCGGGCGGGCCGGTGCGCGCGATCGTCGCGCACCTCTCCGAGCGACCGGTCGTGCGCGACGATGAGCTCCAGCTCGTCCCGCGCGATCGCGCGCCCCTCCCCGTGAGCGTCACCGCGTCGACGATGGAGGCCGGCGGAGACGCAGTGCTGCACCTCGTGGTCCGCGATCTGACGAGCGAGCGCGCGGCGCTCACGGCGCTCGCGCAGGCCAAGGAGACCGTCGCGGCGCTCGCGCTCGCGGGGGCCGCGCTCGTCGAGGAGACCGAGCACAGCCGGATCTTTCAGGTGATCGCGCGGGAGCTCGGTCGGCTGGGCCTGCGCGCGACGGTGCTCGTCGCCCATGAAGCGGACCGCCCGTTCGAGATCGTCGTCGCGGCCTTCCCCGCAGACGCGCTGCGGATGGTCGAGCGGATCCTCGGCGAGCCGTTCGTCGGCCGACGCATCGATCCGACCGACGCGCCGCTGCTCGCGCAGACCGTCGAGCGTGGGACGACGACCTTCACGGAGCGGCCGCTCGAGCTGCTGCGCGCGGCGTTCGGGCAAGGTCTGCCGCGCGAGGCGCTGGCGCGGGCGGCGGCGGCGTTCGGCGTGGGGAGCGCGGTGCTCGCGCCGCTGCGGTGGGACGGGCGCGTCGCGGGCGTGCTGGTCGTGACGGCGCCCTCCCTGGGGCCTGGGGACGTCGAGGCGATCGACGCCCTCGCGCGGGCCGCGTCGATCGCGCTCGAGCGCGCCCGGCTCGAGCAGCGGTTGCGGCTGCACTCGACGCGGCTCGAGTCGGAGGTCGATCGCCGCACAAGGGAGCTGCAGCTCGCGGTGCGCGCCCTGCGCGAGGTGGATCGCCGCAAGGACGCCTTCCTGGCCAACGTCAGCCACGAGCTGCGCACGCCGCTCGTCTCGGTCCTCGGCTGGACCGAGATCGTGCTCTCCGGGAAGCTCGGCCCGCTCGACGGCCGGCAGGCCAAGGCGCTCGCCTCGAGCCTCGCGGCCGGCCGCCGGTTGCGGGATTTTCTGGAGCAATTGCTCGATTTTTCGCGCCATGAGCTGACGCGCGAGCAGATGAAGCTGGGGCGCATCGACGTCCGCGGGCCGATCCACGCCGCCGTCGAGCAGCTGCTCCCGAAGACCCTGCCGCGCGGGATCGTGCTGCGCGTCCGGGTCGCCTCGAACACGCCGGCCGCGCTCGGCGACGAGGGCCGCCTGGTGCAGGTCTTCACGAACCTCCTCGCGAACGCGGAGCGCTACTGCGCCGAGGGCGGCCGCATCTGGATCGCGGCGGCGCGCGGCCGCGCGGGGCTCGTGGAGATCTCCGTCAGCGACGACGGTGCGGGCATCGCCGAGGAGCACCTCGCGCACGTCTTCGACCGGCTCTGGCAGGCCGGCGACGTCGGCTCCGATCGCCAGAAGGGCGCGGGGATCGGGCTGGGCCTCGCGATCGTGCGCTCGATCGTCGACGCGCACGGCGGCCGCATCGAGGCGCACGTCCGCAGGCCGCGGGGCGCCCGGTTCGTGCTGACCCTGCCGCCGGCCGGCTCAGGGAGCTGAGAGGTCCTGAAGCACCTGCCAGCGCGCGTAGAGGCGCGCGATCTCGCCGCTCGCCTGCTCGAGGGAGAGGATCAGCGTGTGCGCCTTCCCCGGATCGCGGGCGTAGAGCGACGGATCGGCGAGCGCCTGCTCGAGCTCGCTCTTCTTCGTCTCCGCCACCTCGATCACCGCCTCCATGGCCTCGAGCTCCCGCTGCTCCTTGAAGGAGAGCTTGCGGCGCGGCGGCGCGGGCGGCGGCCTGGCGACGACGGGCGCGGCGACGGAAAGCTGCGCTGCTGCACGAGCGGCGGCGGGGCGCGCCGACTCCGCCTGCGCCTTGAGCGTGCGGTAGGTCGAGTAGTCGCCGGGCCAGCGGACCACGCGGCCGTCGCCCTCGAGCGCGAGGATCGCGGTCGCGACCTTGTCGAGGAAGTAGCGGTCGTGGGTCACGAGCAGGACGACGCCGGGGAACGCGACGAGCAAGGACTCCAGGACATTGAGCGTGATCAGGTCGAGATCGTTCGTCGGCTCGTCGAGCACGAGCACGTTCGCGCCCGACAGGAAGAGCCGCGCGAGCAGGAGCCGATTGCGCTCGCCGCCCGAGAGCGCCGAGACCCGCATGCGCTGCATCGGGACCGGGAAGAGCAGATCCTCGAGGTAGCTCTCGAGCCGGATCCGCTGCCCCCCGAGCTCTACGTGCTCTTCGCCGCCCGCCGCCTGGAAGACCGTCTGCTCGGGGTTGAGCGTCGAGCGCGTCTGATCGAAGTAGGCGATCTTCGCGGTCCGGGCGCGGACGACCTGGCCCTCCGCCTCCGGCAGCTCGCCGAGCAGCGCCTTGAGCAGCGTCGTCTTGCCGGCGCCGTTGCGGCCGACGATGCCCAGGCGCTCGCCGCGACGGACCTGCAGCGCCACCCGATCGAGCACCGTGCGCCCGCCAAACTGCACGGTGAGCGCCTCGGTCTCGTAGACGATCTCGCCGAGGCGCGGCGCGGCCGCGACCTGCAGCGCGGCGGCCCGCTGCGGCGCCGGGCCCTTCTCGCCCATCAGCTTGCGCGCCCGATCCATACGCGAGCGCGACTTGGTCCGCCGCGCCTCGGCGCCCTTGCGCAGCCACGCCACCTCGCTGGAGATCCATCGCTCGCGCTTGTGGCGCTGCAGCACCGAGGTCTCCTCCGCGATCAGCTTCTGCTCCAGGTACGCCTGGTAGTTGCCGGGCCACGACACCAGCGTGCCGCCGGGCTGGACCTCGACGATGCGGTCGACGAGCCCGTTGAGGAAGTACCGATCGTGCGTGACGAGCAGCAGCGCGCTCGTGAGCCCGTCGAGCGCGTCCTCGAGCCACTCGGTCGTGTCGGCGTCGAGGTGGTTGGTCGGCTCGTCCAGCAGGAGCAGCTCTGCGCCCGAGAGCAGCGCGCGCGCGATCGCGACGCGCTTCTTGGTGCCGCCGGAGAGCTCGTGGATCGGCCGATCCCACTCCGCGACCCCCAGCCGATCGAGCAGCGCCCGCGCCTCGTGCGTCGAGTCCCAGCCGCCGTGGCGCTCGATCCGATCCGACAGCACCGAGAGCTCGGCGAGCAGCTTCTCGTGCCGGGCCTCCGGCGCGTGCTGGAGCTCGTCGGAGAGCTTCCCGTGCGCCTCGATCGCCGCCCGCTGCGCGGCGCGCGCGACCGTCAGCTCGGTCTCGATCGTCGCGCCCTCGGCGAAGACCGGCTCCTGGGCGAGGTACTCCACGCGCGTGCCGCGCTGGATCTGCAGGGTGCCGGAGTCCGGCGGGAGCGCGCCGGCGAGGATCTTCATCAGCGTCGACTTGCCGCAGCCGTTGACGCCCACGAGGCCGACGCGCTCGCCCTCCTCGATGGTGAAGGTGAGCTTGTCGAAGAGCGTGCGGCTCCCGAAGGTGAGACGGAGGTCGGCGGCGCGCAGGAGCGTCATAGGGGGCGCGGACCCTAGACCAGCGGGCGCGGCGGCGGCCACGAGGGATCGGGGCGCGCCGCTCCGAGCCGCTCACAGGCCCCGCGCGCCGTCGACGCGCCGCGGCGTGCAACCGGGCTTGCGTCTCTGCTCTCATCTGGTGTAGCAGGCGCGCCTCCGAAACAGCGGACGTGGTCCGGGGGGACCCATGGCAACGCACTCGAAGCCCTGCAGGCATGTCCGATGAGGCCCACCGCCGGCATGCTGCTCTCGCGGCTGCGGGAGCTGCTGGGGCAGGAGGGCCGCGCGCCGTCCCGCGTCCGTCGCCGGGAGATCGGGCTGCTCGAGGGCGAGCTCGGCCGCCCCCTGCCCGCCGAGCTGCGCATCGCGTGGGAGACGTTCGGCGCGGGCCGGATCGGCACGTTCCGGCTCTCCGGCGCGGCGGAGCTCTCGCAGGGCGTCGCGCTGCTGGAGCGCTGGTTCGACGAGGCGCTGCTGCCGATCGGCCACGCCGCCGCCGGTGATCTCTACTGCATGACGCTCGGCCAGGACGCGGATCCCGAGATCATCTTCGCCGCAGCGCCTCCGGGCCGCGCGCGGCTCTCGCTCGGACGGCTCTCCCGGGTCCTCGAGGCGCTCGCGCTCGAAGCGCTGCTGCGCCAGCCGATCGGCGCGGAGGAGCAGGAGCGGCTCGCCGGTCGCCTCGCGCGGCTCGACCCCGACGCGCGCATGCGCGATCCCGCCGGCTTCCTCGCGCGCGCCGAGTCGGCGTAGGCCTTCGCGTCAGAACCCGCGGCCGAACGCGGCCGTGAAGCGCTGCTGGTAGCCCACGTAATTCGACCAGGTCGTGCGGACCAGCTCCAGCTCGCGCTCGTTGAGCGGGCGCTTCACCGTCGCGGGCGCTCCGATCACGAGCGAGCGCGGCGGGATCTTCGTGCCCGGCGTGACGAGCGCGCCCGCGGCGA
>CAYHCR010000423.1:0-4446 GCA_964354895.1 uncultured Myxococcales bacterium
GGCGCCGGCCGGGCGAGGGCGCCGACGCGCGCCTCGAGCGACTCGAGGCGCTGCTCGATCCGATCGAGCGCGGCGACGATCCGTCCGACGCGGAAGTACCAGGCGCGCAGCGCGAGCAGCGCGAGCACGCCGCCGATGGCCGCGCCGGCCCAGATCGCGGCCCACGGCCAGAGAGGAAGTGTTGCCGGCGCAGTCTGCGCCGCGAGGATCCACATCGAAGCTCTCCCACGCGCGAACGCCCGGCGCCGCGTGGGCGGCCGCCGGGCGTCCAAAGAAGTCGGACCTTCGTCAGCGCGCGATCGGGGCCACCGGCGTGAGCGCGCCCTGGAGTCGCTCGCGCAGGACCTCGGAGGGCTCGACCGTCACCCGCGCCTGCAGCACCTTCTGCACCGAGGGCAGCGTCGCGTGCGGCGCGAGCGCCTCGACAGCCGCGCGTCGCAGCGCGAGATCCGCGTGCGACAGCGCGGGAGCCAGCACGGGCAGCGCCGCCTCGGGCCCGCGCAGGACGACGTAGCTCTTCACGGCCGTGCGACGCAGCACCGGGGCGATCGTCTCGCTCGCGATGAAGCGCTCGAGCACCGCCCGCGCCCGGACGTTGTCCGCCGGGAGCACCGAGAACGAAGAGACGGCCCGTGACCTCACGAGCAGGTTCGTCGCGTCGTCCAACGCGAGCGACTCGAGCACGCGATCGAGCTCGGGCACCGCGTGCAGCTCTGCCGGCTTCGGAATGCGCTCCCAGCCGGAGAGCAGGTGCGTCACCCGCTCGCGCACCGCCGGGTCGACCGGCGCCTCGTCCGCAGCGGCCGGCAGCGCCAGCCCCACGACCATCGCGACCACGATCAGCAGGAGCGTCTTCATGGGTCCCCTCGTCACTTCACGGCCGGGTTGCGGAGCAGCACGTAGGCCTGGTTGGGCGTGATGTCACGCGCCTCGAGCGCCGCCTCCCAGAACATCAGGTACTGCGAGCCCTTCCCGCCGCTGCACTCGCCGGCGTCGACGTAGCCGGAGCCGTCGCGGTCGTTGGAGGCGCTGCATTCCTTCGTGTCGGGCAGCGGATCGTGCAGCGTGCCGGGCTGTTCGGTCGTGTGGTACAGGCCGAGCCAGTGGCCGCCCTCGTGGGCCATCGTCGAGCCGACGCCCTCCGGGCCGCCGAGCCCCGCGTCGTCGATCAGCTCCGTGGAGACCGCGACGCCCGACGTGTTGTTGCCCTGCAGGACCGGGATGCCGGGGATGCCCGCGGCGATGCCGAGGATGATGAAGCCGGCCTGGCCGGTCCCGATGTGGTCGACGAAGAAGAAATTGAGCCCCTCGTTCGACACGTTTGCGGTGAGGCTCTTGATCATCGTGCGATAGGTGCTGTCCTGGCCCTCGATCGAGTCGATCGAGCTGTAGCGCTCGCGATCGGCGCCGGTGACGTTGATGACGTTCACGGTCCCGACGTTCAGGCCGGCGGCAGCCCAGATCTCCTGGAAAGACCCCATCATTCGCTGGAATTTGGCGTTGCTGGCGGCGTCAGCGCCGAAGGCTTCGGTGGCGATGAACGCGTTGACGTCGATCGTGCCGCTCCGGATGTTCTGGCCGGCCCGCTTGAGGATCACGCGGACCGTCGCCGTACCGCTGCCGCCCTCGTTGTAGAGGGAGAAGCGCCAGGTGCCCTGATTGAGCGTCAGTCGCGGCGAGTTCGGATAGAGGACGCCGAACGATCCGTCGTTGTACGGGAGGATCCGCATCTCGCTGTTCATCAGCTCTTCGACGTTGAAGACCTCGCGGCCCCCGGGCGCGACGATCCGGTACGGGATCGACGTGCCGCCGCCCGTCGAGGTGACGGTGATCGCGAAGGAGCTGACGTCCGCGTCGACCTCGAAGTCGAAGTCCCCGAACTCCTGGTTGGCCGCGACGTTCGTGTTGCCGAGCTCGATGATGTCGCTCGTACCGCCGCCACCGCCGCCGCCCGGCTCGACGCACGCGCCCGAGTTCGGCTCGCACTCGAGGCCCGCCGGGGCGCAGAAGTCGCTGATGCCGTCGGCGTTGCAGCGCGGCATGCAGAACGCGACCCCGCTGCCGACGTGCTGGCAGTAGTAGTCGGGTCGGCAGTCGAAGTTCGAGCCGCAGCCCTGCATGCAGAAGCTGGCGTCGGTCGCCGCGTCGAAGACGATGCAGGCCCCGCCCTCGGGGCAGGCGTCCGCGCCGCCGTCGACGTCCGCGCAGCTCGACACGCAGGTGCCACCCGGCCAACCGTCCGCTTGCGTCGCGCACGAAGGCCCGGTCCCCGCGGTGCACTCCGTGTCGCCGCTGCAGGTCGCGCCGACCTCTCCGGGCTGCGCCGAACCAGCGACGCAGGTGCCCTCTGGCGAGCAGCTCCGGCCGCGGCCGCACTGGTCGTCGCTCTGGCAGTTCGGCCGGCAATAGCCGTCCGTCGTGCAGGCGTACGCCGCGCCACAGTCGCTGACGGCGCCGCACGACTTCAGGCAGATCTGGCCCGCCTCGCCGTACTGCGCGCAGACGTAGTCGGTCTCGAGGCAGCCCGGCTCGCCGTAGGTCCCGTTCTCGCCGGTCCCACCGTTGTAGTCGCACGGGGACGCGCAGACGCCGCCTGGCCAGTCGGCGAGGCAGATCTCGTCGTCGACGCAGTCGTCGCTGGTGGCGCACTGGCCGCAGACGCCGTCCCTGCAGGTGTTTCCGTCGGCGCACTCGTCGTCGGTCTCGCAGGCGTCGCCAGGCTGGCCGCCCTCGGGGCAGCCCGTCAGCACGAACACCAGTGCAGCCAGCGGCCAGAGCCGCAGGAAGTTGCGCGTCACGGATACCCCTCCTCGCGGCCTGCCCGGCGGGGCGAGCCGCGGAAATCAGCGGTCGGACGATGGCACGCCGACGTGCGGCCCCGCAACGCGGTCGAGCTTGCGGCCCGGCCGGGCCCGGCGAAGACTGCGGCGCCATGAGCGCGCGCGTCGTGCTGCACCTGCAGAGCCCCGGCTGGTCGAATCGCTACCAGCTCGCGACCTGGGCCGTGACCGCCGCCGCGGCCGGTGACGCGCCGCTCGTCGTGCTCTGGTTCGAGCCGCTGGTCCGGTTCGTCGAGGGTCGCTTCGACGAGGCCGAGCGCGAGGGCGAGGCGCTCCTGGCCCGCAACGCAGCCGCGCTCCGGATGCCGCCGCCGGCAGAGCTGCTCCGCCAGGCGCGCGAGCTCGGGGCGCGCCTCGTCGCGTGTGAGACCGCCGCGCGGATCGCCGGGGTCGAGGTCCTCGCGCTCGAGGCGGCCGTCGACGAGGTCCTCGGGCTGCAGCAGCTGCTGCAGCCCGCCAAGGAGGCCCGGCACGTCGCGTGGCTCTGAGGCAGAAGGCTCCATCCGGGCCGTTCGACGCCGGCGGCGCTGGCCGATTCAACCTCGCGTGGTAGCTTTCCTGCCTCGTGAACCGCGCGATCCCGCTCCTCCTCTCCGTGCTGGCGCTGCTCCTCGCGTGCGACCGCGTCGCGCCGCCCGTGGCGGGTGCTGCGGCCGTGCGGCAGCCGATCGGCGAGCCCGACCCGCTGGGCTTCCCGAACGCCGAAGAGCGCGAGATGTTCGTGCTCACCAACCAGGCCCGCCACGCGCCCTCGAACCAGTGCGGGGACTGGACCGAAGAGCAGGGGACCGAGCCTCGGACGCCGCTCGGGTGGGCCGCGCTCGGGGCGCAGGGCGCGCGGTACACCGCCGAACACCTTCACGACGGCAGGTGTTTCCAGCACGAGTCCTGCTGCACGCTGGAGCGCGCGCCGGACGGCTCGGTCGGCTGCGTCGGCGGCTGGTCGGCCGGCTGCGGAGAGCAATGCGGCGGCGAGTGCGCAGGCGGCACCGATACCGGCGCCCGCTACGCGCTCTTCGACTTCACGTCCTGGAGCGGCGAGAACCTCGCGGCCGGGAACGCGACTGCGGCCGAGACGATCTGCCAGTGGCTCAACTCCGATGGGCATCGGCGCAACATCTACTCGGGCCACACGACGCTCGGCGTCGGCTACTTCCAGGGGCCCGAGTGCTACGCGCACTACTGGGTCCATGGTTTCGGCTCGGGAGACGCCGGGCTCACCCGGATCCCGGGCGCCTCCGCGATCCGGATCTCGCCGCGCCCTGCCGCCGCGACGGATCTCTATTTTGCTGCAAACTATTGGGATCCCGACACTCGCGCCGCACCGCTGCGCGCGACCGTGGTCGTCGACGGTCACTGCCTCGATCTCTCGCTCGCGTGGGGCGCCGAGTGGAACGGCACGTACGAGTACCGGCCGCCCGATCGCGACGCGATCCCCCCGGGCTGCCACCGATACCAGTTGCTCTTCGTCGACGGCGACGCGAACCGTGTCACGTACCCGGACGAGGGCACGCTCGGCGTCTCGATCGGCGGCGCGGCGTGTCCCGACTGGGACGCGGCCCCCGCCCCGTCGGCCGACTGCGAAGGTGGGCCGCCGCTCTGCGAG
>CAYHCR010000424.1:0-4445 GCA_964354895.1 uncultured Myxococcales bacterium
TTGCGCATCGTCACCTCGACGTAGACGAGGTCCCCGAGCTTGAGCCCGCCGTCCTTGGGATCCAGCTCCTGGCCGCCGGCCGTGCGATAGGCGCGCGTGACCGTCAGCCCGCCCTCGCCGCCGACGCGCACCGGCTCGTTCTCGCGCACGCCGTCCGAAGAGACGATGAGCCAGAGCTTGCCCTCCGGCTTGCCCTCGAGCTTGAGGCCGATCGACTTGCCCTCGCTCGCCCGCGCGACCGACCACGTCACGTCGGAGCTCGTCGTGGCGCCCGCGATCGGCGGGACCGGCTTCATCGTGCGGCCGTCGATCACGAGCGACGGCTTGCCGAACTTGCTGACGTTGCCCCGGACACGTTTGCCGAGGCCGACGATCGACCAGGAGAGCTCCTGCGTCGTGTAGTACCAGCTCGGGCGCGCGCGCAGGCTCTCCGCCACGACGTTCGCGAGGTGCTCGCCGGCCTCGTCGGCGCCGAAGAGATCGCCGAAGACGGAGAGCGTGAGGCCGCGGCGGCGGCGGTCGGAGTAGTAGGTCCAGCCGTTGCGATCCCGATCTTCCAGGACCGCCGAGACGTCCGGGTGCTTGAGCGCGTTCTCGTGCCGACGGTCGCCCGCGAGCCAGAGCGCCGCCTGCAGCAGGTACTGCCGCTCGGCCTCCGCGCCCCGGGGCTCCTTGGGCATCGCGGCGAGCAGCTCTGCCACCCGACCCTTGCGGGCCTTCCCTCCGAGCGCGAGCACGAACTGCGAATACGCCTCATGATCGCCGTGCCACGTGTAGCGCGGCGGCTTCTCCGCGACCGTCTCGAGGTACTTGAGCGCGTCCTCGAGCCGCTCCTTGGGCACCGGGTACCCGAGCTTCTGCGCGTCGAGCAGCAGGTGCGTCGCGTAGGCGGTCGCCCAGTCGTACGGCTCCGTGCCGCCCGGCCAGTAGGCGAAGCCGCCCGAGGGCGTCTGCATCGAGAGGATGCGATCGATGCCGGCGCGCGCGTAGGTCTCGATCTGCCCGGACGCCGCGAGCTCCGGATCCGAGCTGCCGACGAGCGGCGCGAGCGCGAGCAGCGGCCACGTCGAGGACGAGGTCTGCTCGATGCAGCCGTGCGGGTAACGCACGAGGTACTTGAGGTGATCGAAGACCTCACCGTACGGGTTGCTCGTCACCCAGAAGCTCGACCGCTCGGTCGTGGGCATCCAGCCGCCGAGCTGCGGCTTGAGCTCGGTCTCGGTCGAGACGAGCTCGATCTTCTGGACCTTGCGCGAGCGCGGCGCGGCCGGCGCGAACGGGATCTCGGCCTCCGCGTAGCTCTCGTGGCCGCCGCCCTTCACGAAGACCCGCACGCGCGCAGCGCCGATGCTCTTCTTCGCGACGCCCCGGAAGACGACGGTGCCGGCGCCGTCCTTCGCGACCTGCAGCGCTTTCTCCTTCGCGCCGGCGATCTCGAGCGGCGAAGTCTCCTTTGCGCCCTCGTCGAGCCCCGGCACCGCCATCGACTCCGCCGTGAGGTTCACGGTGGTCTTCACGTCGGCGCCGGTGAGGTTCGTCACGAAGACGGGGATCTCGAAGCGATCTCCCTGGGTGAGGAACCGCGGCAGGGTCACCAGCAGCGTGAGCGGATCGCGCACCTTCACGGCCGCCTGCGCGCGGCCGATTTTTTTGGGCCCCGCGACGATCGCCATCACGCGCAGCTCACCGCGGTAGGTCGGCACGGGGAACGTGGCCTTCGCCGTCCCGTCCGCGCCGATCGCGACGACGCCGCTCCAGAGCGCGACGGGCTTCACGGGCTGCACGCGGCCGCCCCCGTCGCCGTCATCGCCGCCGCCCGTCGCGCCTGCGGGACTTCCCGGAGGCAGCAGCAGCGTCCAGCCGACCGTCTCGAAGGTCTGCACGCCGAGCGCGCGGCGGGTCATGAGCGCGGCGAGCGGATCGGGCGTCTGGAACTTCGTGAGCTGCAGGATGCCCTCGTCCACCGCGGCGATCGTCACGACGGAGCCGGCCTCGGCGCCCGGCGCCTTCACCGTCACGGTCAGGTCTGCGTTGCTGCGGATCTCGGTCGGCAGCTCGAGGCTGACGCTCTGCGTCCACGCCTCGGGCTGCAGCTTCACGCTCGCCACGCCGAAGGCGCGGTCCGGCACGAAGGCGCCCGGCGACTCGGCCTTCGGATCCTTCACGAGGAAGGCGCTGACGTAGACGTTCGGCGCGAAGCTCTTCGCGGAGAAGCTCCACGTCTGCTCGCCGGCCTGCACGGTCTTCCACTCGGCCTCGAGCACCTTGTCGGTCTCTGCCGTGAACAGGATCCGACCGGCGTACGGCGCGCGCACCGTCACGGTGATCGCCTCGCCGACCTTGCCGTCCTTGGGCAGCTTCACGTCGAGCCACGTGGGCTTCGCGGGCTTGGGCGTCACGTCGGACCGGGCCTCGCTCGGCTCGTACCAGTACCAGCGGCCCTTGCCCGCGAGCTGCAGGTCCGTGCGCGCCTTGCCGGCCTTCGCGCGGACGAGGAAGAGGTTGCTGTCCTGCTGTGGCGTGAAGCTCGCCGTGAAGACGCCGGCCTGCGTCGGCACCTTGAGGCGTGCCTCGACGACGGGGCGCAGGTGGCGACGCGTGCTGCCGCTGCCCTCGTCGTCGTCCCACCACCAGCCGTACTCCTCTTCGAGCCGCACGAGCTCGAGCTCCACCTCGCCGACGCCGCCGAACGGCACGCCGTCCGGATCGACGACGAGGCCCTTCACGGTCACCGGCTTGCCCTGCTCGGCAACCTTTGCGCCTGAGTCGAGCCCCAGATAGAAGCGCTCCGGGTGCACCAGCGCCGTGGCGTCGCCGACGGTCGAGCGACCCGATCCCGCCTCGAAGACCGCGGCCTTGCCGACCACGCGCGCGGCGCCCGCGAAGATCGGCGCGCCCTCCTTGGGCGAGGGGCAGGCGAGCGTCGTCTTGCCCTCCTTGTCGAGCGTGCCGGAGGCCTGGCCGAGCGGCAGCGCGCGCGGCGCCTTCTCTCCGGTCCAGACGCCGTAGTGCAGCTGTGCGTTCTCCTTCGGCTTGAACTCGGTGGGCTCGAGCGTGCACGTCAGCTCGACCGCGTGATCGGCGGGGATGCCGCCGAAGAGATACTTCGCGGAGATCGCGAGCTCGACCTGCTCGCCGAGCACGACGCCGGGCCGGACGGCGCTGGCCTCGACCTTCATCCGCTCCGGGACGAATTCCTCGACCATGAAGCCGTAGGTGCCGACGATCTTGTCGGCGACCTTCGCCTCGACGTCCCACCGGCCGGTCGTGGCAAAGCTGCCCGTCGGGACGTCCAGCGACACGAGCCCGGCGTCATTGGTCGGCTGGGTGGTCTTGCGCAGCTCGCGACCGCGCGCGTCGCGCACGACGAGCTGCACGGGCAGGCCGGCCTTGGGCGCGAGGTGCTCGCGATCGCGCAGCACGGCGGCGAGGTGCACGGTCTCGCCGGGCCGATAGACGCCGCGGTCCGACCAGAAGACGGCGCGGTGCGGCCGCGCGGAGGTGAAGGGCTCGCCGTCGACGCGCTGCTCGCCGATCTCGACCTCGAGGTCCTTGAACTTCAGGTACGTCAGGTCGTCGCCCTGCTGCGCGAGCAGCGCGAAGGGCGCCGCCGGATCGACCTCGGGCTTCGGGACGGAGATCCGGCAACCCTGCTCACCGGACGTGCGGCACGTGCCGACGACCTGGCCGCTCTTCTTGAGGAGCTTCACCTCGACGCCGCTCTTGGCGACGAGGTCCTCGGCGCCGAACGCCCAGACCATCACCTCTTCGCCCCACGGCCGGTCCGGCGTGACGCCGCCGCGCTTCGCCACGAGCGACAGATCCGTCACGAGCACGCGCGCGACGTCGCTGGTCCCGCCCTGCTGCACGGTCAGCTCCAGCAGCCCTTTCGGCGGCACGGCGAGCATCGACTGCACGTCGATCCACGTGGTCGCCTGCGTGTCCGGCGCGCTCTTGAGCGCCAGCTTCGTCTTGAGGATCACGTCGGCGGTGCGCTCGCTGGCGCGCTCGCTCTCGTCGTCGCTCATCCAGAAGACGAGGTTCTGCGGCGGGACCTGGCGCACGACGAGCTCGGCGCCGTCGACGTTGAGGTGGGTGACCGGCAGCGCTTTCCACGCCTTGCGGGGCAGGTAGCGCCCCTCGCTCGCGAAGCGGACCTGCGGCGCGCGGGCGGGCACGGAGATCTTCGCCTCGTACGGGCTCGCGAGCACGCCGCCGTCCATCGTGCGCGCGCCGGCCGAGATGCGGACCGTGTAGGCGCCGCGGGCGAAGTCGCCCAGGATCCGGAAGCCGCCGTTGGTCGGCGAGACGGAGGTCTTCACCTTCGGCTGGATCTCGATGAGCCGCTCGGCCGAGGCGTCGTCCATCACGCAGCGACGGGAGATCTTGTAGTCGTCGTGGGTCTGGTCGTCCCAGTACCAGCGCTCGCCGCCGGAGCCGTCGTC
>CAYHCR010000425.1:0-4437 GCA_964354895.1 uncultured Myxococcales bacterium
GTTCACCGAGCCGGAGACGCCGCTGGCGGGGTTGGCCGGCGTCGGCACCTTCGTCACCTCGATGCGCGAGACGTTGTTGATCGACACCTGCAGGAAATCGAACTGGCGCGACCGGCCGTCGCGCGAGGCGTTGGCCATTTCCGCCCCATCGCTCGTCACCAGGGTCATATTCGGATCGAAACCGCGGACCGAGACTGCCAGGGGCATGGCGTCGGAATACTCGACGGCGATCCCGGGCAGGACTGCGCCCGAGCCGCGCTCGCGCCGGCGAAGGACCCGAGCGGGCCGCTGCTCTACGCGCCCACCCAGGCCGACGCGGATCCCGCGACCGACGCGCGCTGCACGAAGGACCCGGCCGCCTGCACGAACAATGGAAATGTGTGCAAGTTCGCGCTGTTCGCCTTCGATCCGGACGCAGACCTGCCCGCCGGCAACACCGCGCTCTACGCCGACGTGCGCTTCGTGAAGGCGGACGGCACGGGGGTCTCGACCTTCGACGTCCCGCGGCTCGCGGACGGCGTGCTCGAGGTCTCGCTCTGCTTCGGCGAGGACGAGCTCGCCCCGGCCGGCGCGATCCAGGTGCTCGACCAGGCGGGCCACCACAGCAACGCGAGCTGCATCGCGGGCGTCGCGCCGTAGGCGGGTCGTGGCGCGACGGCACGCCCGGGGCTAGGTACGCACGATGGATCGTGCACCGCCTGCCCCGGGCCTCGCCGTCTCCGAGCGGACCCTGCTGGTGCTGCTCGGCGCGGTGCAGCTCGTCAACGTGCTGGACTTCATGATGGTCATGCCGCTCGGCCCCGACTTCGCGGCCGCGCTCGGCTTCCCGCAGGAGCGCATCGGGCTGGTCGGCGGCTCCTACGTCGCGGCGGCGTCGGTCGCCGGGCTCGCGGGCGCCTTCTTCCTCGATCGCTTCGATCGCCGGACCGCGCTCGGCGTGACGCTCGCCGGCCTCGTCCTGTCGACCGCGGCCGGCGGCTTCGCGACGGACCTGTACACGCTCGTCGCCACGCGCGTCGCCGCGGGGCTCTTCGGCGGCCCGTCGACCGCGCTCGCGCTCGCGATCCTCTCGGACGTCTTCCCGCCCGAGCGGCGCGGCAAGGCGCTCGGCGCGGTGATGGGCGCCTTCTCGATCGCGAGCGTCTTCGGCGTGCCGGTCGGCCTCGAGCTCGCGCGGCTCGGCGGGTGGCGGCTGCCGTTCTTCGCGGTCGCCGGCGTCGGCGCGGTCGTCGCGACGCTCGCGGTGTGGCGCCTGCCGAGCTTGACGCTTCACCTCACGGCCGGCCGGCCCCCGAAGCCCGACTTCCTGGGCCTCGCGCTGCAACCGCTCGTGCTGCTCGCCAGCGCGATGACCTTCCTCGTCATGATGGGCAGCTTCGCGCTCATCCCGAACATGTCGGCCTACCTGCAGCACAACCTCGGCTTCCCGCGCGCGCACCTCGGCTACCTCTACATGGCCGGCGGCTTCGTCAGCTTCTTCGCGACGCGCTTCGGCGGCCGCCTCGTCGATCGCTTCGGGGCGCCGCCCGTCGCGACGCTCGGGAGCCTGCTGCTGATCCTCGTGAGCTGGGCCGGCTTCTACGGCGCGGTCACGCTGCCCGCGATCGCGATCTTCATCGGCTTCATGATGGCGATGAGCCTGCGCGGCATCCCGTACAACACGGCGATCTCGAAGGTGCCGCGCCCCGACCAGCGCGCGAGCTTCATGTCGCTGCAGTCGGCGCTCAATCACGCCGGCGCGGCGTCGGGGGCGATGCTCGGCTCGAGGCTGCTCTCGAGCGATCCCGCCGGACGGCTCGTCGGCATGCCGCGCCTGACGCTGGTGTCCATGGCGCTCGCGGCGACGCTGCCGCCGCTGATCTTCGCGCTCGAGGCCGCGCTCCGCCGGCGCGGCGCCGCGGTGGCGCCGGCCGTGACGGCCTGACCCTCAGCGAAGGACGTCGAGCTGCTTCTTGCGGCGGAAGCTGCCGGTGTCCGGACCCGGCGCCGGCGCGGCCGCGGGCGCGGCGTTGAGCGCCAGTCCGAGCTGCGCCCACGTCAGCGCCACGCTGCCGGGCACACCGGCCTTGCTGCACGCCTCCCGATCCGCGGCGCGGACCGCGAGCGCGATCCCCGCGTCGTCGGCCTTCACGACCTCGAAGCGATCGCCGCCGCCGAACACGATCCGGCGGACCGCGCCGCTCGCGAGCTCCAGCAGGTAGGCGCGCTCCGGCTCCTGCCACGGGCGCTCGACGAAGACGACGAAGCCGCCGCCGGCGCCGCGGATCGTGGGCGTCTCTCCCGTGCCGAGCTCGAAGAGGGGCGTGAAGGCGTGGTCGCCCTTGTCGGTGCGCTGCAGGACGATCGTCGCGACGCGCTCGTCGGCGCCGCGCTCGAGCACCGTCACCGTGCGCGGCCCGACCGTCAGCGCGGGCTTCGCGACGAGCCCGCGGCCCAGGAAGAGCCCGAACCCCTCGCCGCCGTCCGCCTTGCGCGGGCCCCACGAGTCGCGCTGCGAGGCAGGCGCGCCGGAGAGGAAGGTCGCCGCGCGGGCGCCGGAGACGGCCGCGCGGGGTACGGCACAGACCCCGGCGGCGGAGGGGGGCGCGGCGGGGAGCGGCAGGCGCTGCGCCGCGCGGAGCTGGTCGCGGCCGACCTTGCCGTCGAAGGCGACGTAGCGCTCGAAGCCCAGCAGGGCGTCGCGCTCGTCGGGGGCCGCGTCGCGGATCGTCGCGTCGACGCCGAGGCCGCCGCCGCCTTCGAGCACCAGCGTCGCCGCCTTGCAGCTCTGCGGATCGACCAGCAGGTGCTCCCAGCTCCAGCCGCCGACCGCGCCCGTGCCCGCGCCCCGCGCGACGTGCAGCCGCTCCTTGCCGCCCACGCTCACGACCTCCGCGACGCAGCCGCGGCAGTCGGCGGGCAGCGTGACGCGACACTTGTCGAGCAGCGCGTCGACGGCGTCGGGCGCAGCGGTCGGGACCGAGAGGTGCAGCGTTGCAGTCAGCGCGTACGCGAGCAGGGCCATGACGGCTCCGGGCAGAAGAGAGAGAGAGAGCGCGCGGACTCTAGAGCACCGCGCAGGTCCGGTCGCGGGCGACGGCGCCCGGCTTGTTCGGGCTTCAGCGGTCGATCACGGCGGGAGCACGCCGGAGACGGCAGCCGGCACCGCGGTCAGGGGCAGGCCGAGCGTGATCGACTCGAAGCCGGGCACGGTCGAGTCGGAGTCGAGGTCTGCGTGGTCGGAGAGGAAACCAGTCAGGAAGGCGCAGTACTCGCCCTGCGCGATCCGCGTGCCGGCGAGGCGGGCGCATTGCTGCGCTCCGGGGCAGAGCGCCGCAGCGTCGGGCTCGCACGCGCCGATCCAGGGGCCCGCGCCGATGCGGCGGGAGAAGAGCGCGCCCGGCAGGCCGAGGCAGGCGCAGTCGGTCGCGACCACCTGGTTGAGCGCGTCGAAGATCGAGCGGAGGGAGACGTGACCCGTCAGCTCGCCGACGGCCACGCGGCCCTCCTCGTCGATCGTGCTCGCGCGGAGCACGGCCCCGTCGACGGGCACCTCCGGCGTCGCGAAGCCGAGCGGCAGCCGCAGCCAGAGTCGGCCGGGCGGCGTCTCGAGCGCGACGTCGGTCGCGACGACGGGATCAAAGAGCGCGCGCGGCGTGCCTTCGATCAGCCCGGTCTCGCCCAGGAACGTCCGGCGCTCGAGCCGGAACACCCCGGCGCCTGCGTGCGCCTCGGCGGCCGACGAGGCGGGATCGAGCCGCGCGTCGAGCACGGCGAGCGCGCTGACGCCCGGCGTGGCGGACGCCTCGAGGCGCTGCAGCAGCACGGCGAGCGACGCGTCCGCGAGCGCCGCGTCGAGCTCGGCGCCGAGGTCGGCGATCGCGCGCTCCTGCAGATCGGCCGCGAGGAGCGCGTAGCCGTTGTCCGTCAGGCTCGTCCCGTCGAGCACGAAGTCGGCGCTCAGCGGGCCGAAGTCGCGGCAGCACGGCGGCGGCGCGCCGGGCGTGATCGCCGGGATCTCGAGCGTGTGCAGGAACGCGACGCGGTCCGCGGCGTAGTCCTCCGGCACGCCCGGCAGGTCGAGGCAGCCGGCCTCATCGATGGCGCCGTCGCAGTCGTCGTCGGCCGCGTCGCCGCAGCGCTCGAGCGCGAGCGAGCAGGCGCACGCGAGCGGGCGTCCCGGCCCGCCGGGCGTGCAGAGCCAGCCGCTCGTGCAGTCGCGCGTGCGCGTGCAGGGGATCGTGCAGCTCGAGACGCCCGCGCCCGCGTCGCTGCAGATGCAGCTCCCGCAGTCGGTGTCCTCGGCGCAGCGATCGCCCGGCACGCCGCCGCCGACAGGGCCGGGGCAGGCCCACTCCCCGGTGCCGCCGGTGCCGCCGGCGCCCGCGCTGCCGCCGCCGCTGCCTCCGACGCCGCCGCTGCCCCCGACGCCGCCGCTGCCCCCGACGCCGCCGCTGC
>CAYHCR010000426.1:0-1438 GCA_964354895.1 uncultured Myxococcales bacterium
AGGACGGCCCCTACCGCGAGCGCCCGGGGTTCGATCAGATCGCGCAAGGCCTCTCCGGCATCATGTCCGTCACCGGCGCCCCGGGCAAAGGCCCGATGCGCGTAGGCGCGGCGGTGGCCGACGTGACCGGCGGCCTGATGGCGGCGCTCGGCATCATGACCGCCCTGCTCGAGCGCGAAGTGTCCGGCGAAGGCCATGTATCAGGAGTGGGTCGGCCTCTCTCCTCGCGACGAGCCGGAGGAGGAGTTCGACTCGCGCGAGCAGGGGACCGTGGTGCATCGGATCCTGGAGGAGACGACGCCGGGGCTCTTCTGGCTCGTGCCGGAGGCGGAGCTGGAGGCGCGGCGGGCGGCGTTCGTCGGGAAGCTCCGCGGGGCGACGGCGCGGGCGTTCGCGGAGAGCGAGGCGGGGCTTGGGTTGAGTGAGGCGCCGGCGTCGAAGCTGGGGCGGGCGGCGCTCGCGCGGCGGGTCGGGCGGCGGTTGGAGCTGTTTGCGGAAGAGCGGATCTCGTCCGTGGAGGGGCGGATCGGAGCGATGAAGGAGAGCGCTCGGCCCGAGGGGTCCAACCTGGGGCTCCTCGACTGCGACGACGGGCTCGCCCTGCTCCGCCGCTTCGGCTGGCCGGAGTGGGAGAGCAAGTTGGTCGGGGCGCGGGGTCGAGGCTTCGTCGATTGGCTCGAGCAGCACGCATCCGCGGGCACGGACCTCTTCGCGGATCCGGAGCTCTTCTTGAAGGAGTTCGGCACGAAGAAGGCGCGGAAGGCCGAGAACATCGCTGCGCGGAAGATGGCCGAGGCGGCGCTCGCACAGCCGGAGACGCGCAAGCTCGTGGAGCGGCTTCGCGTCCGCTACCGAGAGCAGGTGCTCTCGCGCCTCCCCGCGCCGGGCGGCGACCAGGAGACCATCGCCGTCGAGCTGATCTTCGGCGAAGGCGAGCTCGCGCCCGCGACCATGCAGATCGGCCGCGCCGAGGTGCCGGTGAGCGGTCGCATCGATACTGTATTTCACCTGCGCGGGACGCAGCCGGACGGCGGGGTGCTCGAGCTGCTCGACTACAAGTCCCGCGGGACGCCGCGGGCCCAGAAGGTCGACCCGATGCTGATCGAGCCCCAGCTCGTCTTCTACGCGCTCGCTGTCTCGAAGACCGTGCAGGACGGCGCGGCCGGGCTGCCCGCCCTGCCCGTCGGAGGCCTGCTCTACGACTCGGTGCTCTCGGGGACCAGGAGCTCGGTCTCGATCGCCGCGCCGCCGCGCCTCGCGCGCGCCGAAGCGGCCTTCGGGCGGCTCCTCGACGACGCCCGCGACGGCGTGCTCCCGCTGCTCCCGCACCCGTACGCCTGTCCGCACGAAGAGCGCAACGCGTACTGCGACCTCGCCGCCGTCTGTCGCCATCGCAGGAGCTGGCAGCCGCTCCCGCCGACGGACGACGCGGCCTCCG
>CAYHCR010000426.1:1538-4437 GCA_964354895.1 uncultured Myxococcales bacterium
AACCGACACCTCCTGCACGCGCAGTTCCGCATCGGGGAGGAGGCCGTCTACCTCGACGGGCCGCTGCAGCTCGAGTCCTCGCCGCTCGCGGTCTACGAGGAGGCCGCCCGCGAGCTGCTGGAGAAGCGACCGGAGGCGGCGCTGGGGCTGCTCGCGCACGGCAATGCCACGGAGGTCGCGCGCGCGCTCGCGCGGCTTGCGGCGCAGCGATCGCTCGAGCTGCGGGAGGGGGCGGCGCTGGTCGCGGCGTTCGAGCGGCAGCTGCTGGAGCTGATCCCGAAGGATCCGGCGGCGCTCGGACAGCTCGACGTGAAGATCAACAAGCCGGGCGGCCCGTTCGCGGCTGGGGTCATCGAATGGCTGCGCGCGGGGCGTGGGCCTGCGCCCGACGGCGCCCTGCATTGGGCGATGGGAGTCAGTAAGAGCAACGCTGAGGCGCTCTTCATCGCCACGCGGCAGGCGTTCGACGCTGCGTGCGTGGACGCAGAGCTGCCTGCCGGCGCCGCCCTCACCGACAAGCTCGCGCCCGGCTGGGCCGCGCGGGCCGCTCTGCAGGTGGCGGACGCCGTCCGTCGCGAAGCCGCAGCTCTCTCCCGGGACGTCCGCGCCCGTGGCCTGCGCGCGATGGCCGCGTCGGGCCGACTCGGCTACGACGAGCTCCTCCTCGCCGCGACGGAGCTGCTCCGACGGGAAGGCCCGCAGGTCGCGAACGCCTGGGACGCGCTGCTGATCGACGAGGTGCAGGACACGAGCCCCTCGCAGCTCGAGCTCTATCGCGCCATCGAAGCGGCCCGCCCCGCGCTCCGGCTCTTCCACGTCGGAGACGCGCGGCAGTCGATCTTCCGCTTCCGGGGCGCAGACGTGCACGGCTGGAGTCGGCTCTGGTCGGAGGCGCCCGCGTCCTCCCGCGATGAGCTGCGCGCGAACTACCGCTCCTCCGCCCGCCTCGTCGCAGTGCACGAGGCGCTCTTCCAGCGCCTCTCGGTGCTCGAGGGCGCAGACGCACTCCCCGCGCTTCCGGCGGGCTTCTGCTCTGGCGGCGGCCCGGCCGGGGACGGACTGCTGCACGGGACCGCGCACGAGGCGCCGGTGGTGGTGGTCGATGCGAAGAAGGGCCCGGACGCGCCCGCGCTCCGCCTCTTCGCCCAGCGCCTCCACGAACGCTGGAAGGTCGCGCCCGAGGAGTCGGCGGCGGTGCTCTCGCGGAGCTGGGCCGACGCCCGGAGCGCCGTGAAGCTGCTGCAGGCGCTGGGGCTGCAGGCGCAGCTGACCGGCGAGCGCACGCTGCTCTCGGGCCGGATCGCCGAGGACGTTCGCGTCGTGCTGCGCGCGATGCTCGAGCCGTACGACGACGACGTCGCCGTCGCCGCGCTCTGGAAGCTGCCCTCCGTGGGACTCACGGATCGGGCGCTCGTGCAGCTTCGCGCCCACGGGCCGCTCGCGCGTGCTCTCGACTCCGACGAGCCGCTGGCCTCGCTCTCGCCGGACGACGCGGCCGCCCTCTCCCGCGCGTTGCCGCTCCTGCGCGCCTTCCGCAGCCGCCTGGGCCGCGAATCGACCGCCGGGCTGCTCGAGCGCCTCTTCTCGGAGCTCGCGCTGCGGCCGACGCTGCAGGCCGGACCCGACGGAGAGAGCGGGCTCGCGCTCGCCTCGCTGGAGGTGCTGCTCGAGCTCGTGCGCGGCGCAGAGCGCGACGGCGTCGATCCTCACGGCGTGCTCGAGGCGCTCGATCCGGAGGGCGCGGATGATCTCCCGCCGATCCGGCTCGCCCACGGCGCGCAGGTCGTCACGGTGACGACGCTGCACGCGGCGAAGGGGCTCGAGTGGGCGCATGTCTGCCTCGTCGGGCTCTGCAAGAGCGGCGGCGCGCCGGCCGATCCCTTCCTGCGCACCGCGGTGCTGCAGGGACGCTCGTGGCTCGGCGTCCAGCTCGATCCGGACGGTGGCCTCGCGCCGTCCGCGGAGCCGCTCCTCGCGATCCTCTCGGGCTGTCAGTCGGCCGAGGAGCGCGCGGAGCTGGTGCGGCTCTTTTACGTGGGCTTCACCCGCGCGCGGTCGAGCGTCGTGCTCGGCCTCGAGGAGAAGAAGGACGGGACGTTCGTCGGCAACCTGCGCGACGCCCTGCGGCCCGCGGAGGGACCGGCGACGTCCGGGTCGATCGAGTGGGTCTCCAGCGAGAGCCTGCCGCCGCCGGTCGCTGTCGATCCCGTGAGGCCACGGACCGTGCAGGTGGCGCCGCTCGTCGCCGTGTGGCGCGAGCCGCGGAGCACGCAGCTCGTGCAGCCGTCTACGATCGCGGCCCTGTTCGAGAAGAGCGAGCAGCGGGAGATCCGCGCGCGCCTGCTGAAGGACGCGTCACTGATCGAAGGGCCGGCCGCGCCGCCGAAGCCGGAGGACCTCGCCTACTTCGACGAACGCACGCTCGGCGACCTCGTCCATGCATGGCTCGAGCGCTGGGCCTTCCGCGGGCCCGCCGACGCCCGCGCCGCGATCGACGACGCCGCGCGGCTCTTCGGGGTCCTGCCGGACACGCCTGCTGCTGCAGCGCTGCACGACTGGCTCCCGCCGCTCGGTCGCGGGCTGCTCGCGCTGCCGGGCCTGCAGGCGCTCGTCTCGGAGGGCGCGCTTTTCGAGCTGCCGGTCGTCGGGATCGAGCGAGGTCTCTTCATCGCGGGGCGCGCAGACCTGATCGTCGAACGTCCGGACGGCGGGCTCGTCGTGCTCGACTTCAAGGCCGGCGGAAAGCAGCCCGCGTCCGGCCCGCCGCTGCAGCTCCCGAAGGCGACGACCTACCTCTGCCAGCTCGAGGCCTACCGGCGCGTGCTCGTCGCTGCGGGCAAACGAGTGGTGGAGGTCGGGCTCGTCTATCCGAGGGCGCCGGCGTGGCTTCGGTTTCCCA
>CAYHCR010000427.1:0-4425 GCA_964354895.1 uncultured Myxococcales bacterium
CTCTACAAGAAGGGGCTCGCCGACGCGGCGGCGCAGTCGTTCGCGGAGTCGCTGCGGCTCGATCCGAAGATGGAGAAGGCGCACTACTGGCTGGGTCAGATCGAGGCCGAGCGCGGCAAGAAGGACGTCGCGCGCGAGCACTTCAAGAAGGCGCTGGAGCTCAACCCCGACTACGACGAGGCGCAGGTCGCGCTGCAGAAGGTGGGCGGGGGATGAGCGTCGCGACGCCGAAGGGGACGCGCGTCCTCTCGGGCAACGAGCCGATGCTGCCGAGCGTGCAGCGCTTCCGGCTCGTCATGCTGCGGGGGCCCGAGCCCGGACAGGTCTGGGATCTCGAGGACGGCGAGACCCGGATCGGCAAGGGCACGGACAACCAGATCGTCGTCTCGGACGCCACGGTGAGCCGCTCGCACTTCGCGGTCGTCAACGAGGGCGAGGCGTGGGCCGTGAAGGATCTCGGCTCCACGAACGGGACGTTCCTCGACGAGGCGCGGATCCGCGAAGCTTTCCTGAAGCCCGGCGCGCGCATCAAGGCCGGCGAGGTCGTCTTCCGCTTCGTGCCCGTCTCCGCGGCGGTCGAGCCGACCCAGTCCGGCCGCGAGCGCTTCGGCGAGCTCGTCACGCGCAGCCCGAAGATGAAGGAGGTCTTCTCGCTGCTCGAGCGGGTCTCCCCGACCGACGCCACCGTGCTGCTGCTCGGCGAGACCGGCACGGGCAAGAGCGCGCTCGCTCGCGCGCTCCACCAGAACAGCGCGCGCAAGAGCGGGCCGTTCGTCGTGATCGACTGCGGCGCGGTGAGCCGGAGCCTCATCGAGTCGGAGCTCTTCGGCCACGAGAAGGGCGCCTTCACGGGCGCGACGCAGCAGCGCAAGGGCGCGATGGAGTCGTGCGCCGGCGGCACGCTCTTCATCGACGAGATCGACGATCTCCCGCTCGAGCTGCAGCCGAAGCTCCTTCGCGCGCTCGAGGAGCGGGTGATCCACCGCGTCGGCTCGCACCAGAACATCAAGCTCGACCTGCGCATCGTCGCGGCCTCGAAGAAGGACCTCCGCAGCGAGGTCTCAGAGGGGCGCTTCCGGGAGGATCTCTACTTCCGGCTCAGCGTGGTCGTGCTGCCGCTCCCCTCGCTGCGGGAGCGCCGGGAAGATCTGCCGCTCCTCGTCGATCACTTCTTCGGCGAGCCCGGCTCGTTCGTGGCGCTGCCGAAGGCCGTGCAGGATCGCCTGCTGCAGCACACCTGGCCGGGCAACATCCGCGAGCTGCGCAACGTCGTCGATCGCGCGACCTACACCGGCGAGCTCGGCATCCTCGATCCCGCGAGCTTCCCGGTGGAGCGCGGCGGCCACGAGACGCCCAAGCTCGTGCTCGACTACAGCAAGCCGTTCAAGGAGGCCAAAGAGGTGCTCGTCACGCGCTTCGAGCGCGAGTACGTGCGCCAGCTCCTGCAGCGGACCGAGGCGAACATGGCCCGCGCCGCCCGCGAGGCCGGCATCGATCGCAAGTACCTCTACACGCTCCTCAAGAAGCACGGACTGGAGCCGGGCGAGATCCCGCCCGAGGACGACCCGCCATGACGACCCGCAGCCCCCGCCGCCTGATCGCCGCCGCCAGCCTCGCCCTCTTCGCCGCGGCCTGCGAGGACGAGGTCGTCTGCATGGGAAGTTTCGCCGACGCCGGCGACGCGGGCGTCGCCTGCGCGATCGCCGAGGACGGCAGCTTCGTCGAGGAGGGCTGCTTCGATCCGCCGCAGATCTGCCCGGACATCTCGCCGCTCAACCTCTGCGGCGTCGGCGTCGCGGATCCCGACGTGCACCAGTACAACGTGCTGCTGCTCAACCGCGGCCAGAAGCCGTACAAGATCCTCGGCGTGCAGGTCCGCGGGGACGCCGGCTGCGCGATCGCGGACGTGCGCACGGTGCCGGCGATCGGCGGCGAGGTGACGGGCGGCGACGCCGCGGTGCTGAACTTCACCTTCCGGCCGACGGCGGCGGGTGACGTGCAGGCGGCGATCGAGATCACGACCGACGCGGAGAACTTCCCGACGCTCTACCTGCCCCTCTGCGGCCGGGGTGTCACCGGGACGCCGTCCGCGGACGACTGCATCGCGTGCACCGACGCCTCCCAGGCCGAGGTCGTGACCTGCGGCGGCTAGGCGTCGCTGCGCTCGCGCTCGCGCTCCTCGTCGCGCTCGGATGGGGGCTCTTCGGCGCGCGGGACGACGCCAGCCGCGGGCGACGCAGCGCGCAGGGGCCGGCGGTCGGCGCGGCGGAGCGAGTGCTCGGCGTCGGGCCGCGCCTCGTGTCGAACGCCACGAGCTACACGCTCCGGATCCACGGCGAGCGCCTCCCCGCGGGCAGTCGGCTCGCGGTGGGGCGGCCGGTCGACCGCGAGCTGCCGACGACCTTCGTGGACGGCACGCTCCTGCTCGCGGAGCTCCCGGCGATCGAGCTCCCGCCGGAGATCGCGCTGGCCGTCGTGCCGCTCCGCCTGCTCTTGCCGGACGGGCGCGAGCTCGTCGTGCTGCACCAGCTGGCGATCGCCAACGACGCGCGCTACCCGAGCCCCCGCGGCCTCGCCGTGCTCGAGGGGACCGCGTTCGCGATCTCCTCGACGACCGACGAGCTCTTCACGTGGGCCCCGGGCGCGCCCACGTCGACGCGCACCCCGCTGGGCGACGGGCCGATCGCGATCGCGGCCTTCGTCAGCCCGGTGGGGCCGAGGCTCGCGGTGCTGCACGACGGGGCCGGCGAGCTCTGGCTGCTCGATCCGGCGGCGCCGGCCGCGCCCCTGCGACGCTTCCCGGTCGGCACCGAGGGCGCAGGACTGCTCGTCGACGTCGACCGGTTCCTGGTCACGAACCGGCGGACCGAGTCGATCGCGGCCTTCGATCTCTCGACGGGCGCGCGGCTCTCCGAGCAGTCGACCGGCGTGGATCCCCAGGCGATCGCGCAGCGGCCGGACGGCGCGCGGCTCGTCGGAAATCGCGGGAGCGAAGAGTTGACGTGGTTCCCGCCCGGCGGTGGCGCCGGCGTGCGGGTCGAGGTCGGGCCGGGCGCGCCGATCGTGGGCGGCCACACGGCGCCCTACGCGCCGTACGTGATGGGCGACAAGGCCGCGCGCGCGATCGTCGCGGATCCGGCGCGCCCGTGCTTCTACGCCTCGAGCATCGGCCCCTCGATCGGTCCGAACCCCGACCGCATGGAGGTGAGCATGAACGGCGGGATCTCGGTGATCTCCGCCGACGGTCGGTTCCTGCGCCACGTCTCGATCCGGGAAGGGCTGCCGGAGGGGCTCGCGCTCGACGCGGCGCGCGGGCTGCTCTTCGCCGCCGACGTCGCGACGGGCCGGATCGTCGTGCTCGACGCCGAGAAGCTCTGCGGTACGGACGCGCAGGCCGCGAGCGCGCTGCTCGGCGCGCAGGCGCTCGCGCCGCTCGCCGGACGGCAGCGGATCCGCCCCGACCCGGATCTCGCGCAGCCGGGCAAGGCCACCGCGTCGCTGCACGTCGGGCCGTGGGCGCTCGCGCTCGAGGGCTCGACGCTGACGGTGCTCTCGCGGCTCGACGGCACGCTGCGCCGGCTCGACACGACGCAGGCGCGGGCCGGGCGCCTGCCGGAGCGCGCCCGCGTGGAGCTGCCGGGCTTCGACGCGCAGCGCAACCGGCGCACGGGCGAGGTGCTCTTCTTCACGGATCTGGGCCAGTCGCGCATGACGTGCGACGCGTGCCACCCCGACGGTCGGGCCGGCGGCGTGCTCTACGAGAAGACCCAGCCGCTGCGGATCTATCGGGCGACCTCGCTGCTCGGCGCGCGCGACAGCGCCCCGTACTTCACGCCGTCGATGCTCCCGTCGCTGCGCCACATGGCGCGCGACGTGCTCGGGCGGAACCGCTTTCATGCGCCCGATCCGACGGCGCAGGAGGTGGCGATGCTCGCGAGCTGGTGCGAGGCGCTCGCGCCGCCGCCGAACCCGTGGCTTCGTGGCGGGCGCTGGCCGGCGCGGATCGCGCTGCCCGGCGGGGCGGAGGGCGATCCCCTCGAGGGTCACCGGCTCTTTCGACTGCATGACTGTACGAGCTGTCATCCGATGCCGCAGGGCACGGCCGATCAGGACGCGGCGACGCGGGGCCGGCTCCATCACGTCGGCACGCCGCGCTCCCTGCCGCTGCGCGAGCAATGGCAGGACGCGACCGATCCGGGCTGGCCGCCGCCCGCGCTCGTCGGTGTGTGGGACACCTTCCCGCTCCTCGCCTCGGGCGCCGGCGGGCTCGCGGTGGAGGGAGACCGGCTCGTCCCGACGACGACCGCGCCGCTCGGCCTCGTGCTCGACGGCCGCGCGTGGCCCGAGCACGGCGCGCTCGCGAAGCTCTCGCAGCGCGAGCAGGATGACCTCGTCGATGACATGCTTGTACCTCTCTCCCGCGAT
>CAYHCR010000428.1:0-4421 GCA_964354895.1 uncultured Myxococcales bacterium
GCGGCACCGCGCCGGAGAAGCCGCGCGGCGGAACCACGCCCGAGAAGCCGCGCGGCGGCGCCGTGCCCGCCACCGTGCCCGCCACCGTGCCCGTCGACAAGAGCGGGCTGCCCGGCCGCGAGCTGCCGGCCGTGGACTGCGCCGACGCCGACGCCTGCAACCAGCTCGGCCTCGACCACCGCGACGGCACCGACGGCAAGGTGAACGACGATCGCCTCGCCGCCGCGGCCTTCCGCAAGGGCTGCGAGCTCGGCAACGGCCTCTCCTGCTCCGACCTCGGCTACGCCTTCCAGCACGGCCTCGGCGTGAAGAGCGATCTGCGCGCCTCCGCAAAGCTGTACGAGCGCTCCTGCCAGCTCGGCGCGGGGCTCGGCTGCAGCAATTGGGCGATCTCGCAGCGCAAGGGCCAGGGCGTGAAGACCGACCTCGCCGGCAGCGTGCGCAGCGCCGAGCGCGCCTGCGAGCTCGGCGTCCCTTCCGCCTGCAATGATGTCGGCTGGGCGAAGCAGCAGGGCGAGGGCACGTCGAAGGACGAGGCCGGCGCGATCGGCTTCTACGATCGCGCGTGCGGCGGCGGCCACGGGCTGGGCTGCGACAACCTCGGCCACCTCCGCGACCAGGGCGTCGGCGGCGCGCCCGATCTGCCGGCGGCGGCGAAGGCGTTCGAGACCGCGTGCGGGCTCAACGAGGCGCACGCCTGCTCGGACCTCGGCTTCGCGTACGTGCACGGCCGCGGCGTCGAGGTCGATCGCGCGAAGGGGCTCGAGCTCCTTCGCAAGGGCTGCAGCGGCGGCAACACCTGGGGCTGCGAGCGGCTGACCGAGCTCGGCGAGTCGCCCTGAAGCACTGACATTTTCGAGGCGCGCAGCGAGAGGCGCGCGCGGGGAGAGCTCATGAGGCTTCGTTCGGCGCTGCTGCTCGCGATCGTCGCGACCCTTTGGTCCACCGGCTGCATCAAGATCCGCCGGAAGGGCGAGCCGGCGGAGGTCCCGGCCTATTCGGCCCCGGCGTACACTCCGCCGCCGAGCTACACGCCGCCGAGCTACACGCCGCCGAGCTACACGCCGCCGCCGTCCGCGGATGGGATCCTGCCCGGCGTCGCGCTCCCGGCCATCTCGTGCGGCTCCGGGCCGGAGTGCAACAGCGCCGGCCTCGACTACCGCGACGGGCTCAGCGGGAAGATGAAGGACGACCGCATGGCCGCGGCGTACTTCAAGCGCGGCTGCGAGCTCGGCGAAGGCGGCGCGTGCTCCGATCTGGGCTACGCGAGCCAGCGGGGCATCGGCATCCCGCTCGACCTCGCGCAGAGCGCGAACCTGTACCGGATCGGCTGCGAGAAGGGCTCGTCGCTGGCCTGCGGCAATTTCGGCATCTCGCTGCGCGACGGCATCGGGATCGGCGCGGATCGCCTCGCGTCCCGGCCCTTCTTCGAGCGCGCCTGCGTCGGCGGCCAGGGCTTCGCCTGCGACTCGATCGGCCACCTCGTGCAGGACGGCAACGGCATCCCCGTCGACCTGACGGCGTCCGCCGCCTGGTTCGTGAAGGCCTGCGAGCTCAAGGACGCGCACGCGTGCAGCGATGCAGGCTGGGCCTACGCGAAGGGGCGGGGCGTGCCGGCCGATGTGGTCCGCGGCAAGCTGCTGCTCGACAAGGGTTGCCAGGGCGGCAACCCGTGGGGCTGCGAGCGGCTCACCGAGCTCGCGGGGGAGCCCGCTGCGGCCGTCGGCGGGCTCGGCGCCGGCGCCGTCGGTCTGCCGATCGGCTTCACGGCGGGCAAGCCACCGGCCACGCTGCTGCTCTCGAGCGCGCTGCCGGCCTACGCGCCCCGCGAACCGACGACCGGCCCCGCGCTGCCCGGCGTGACGCTGCCGCCCGCGAAGTGCAGCAATGCGGCGACGTGCAACCAGCTCGGCCTCGATCACCGCGACGGCACGAACGGGAAGCCCGTCGACGTGCGCGTGGCGGCCTCCTACTTCAAGAAGGCCTGCGAGCTCGGCGAGGGCCTCGCCTGCTCCGACCTCGGCTTCGCCGCGCAGCACGGCAAGGGCGTGCCGCAGAACCTGGCCGAGAGCGCGAAGCTCTACCGGCGCTCGTGCGATCTGGGCACGCCGCTCGGCTGCCACAACTACGCGATCAGCCACCGCAACGGCGACGGGATCCCCAAGGACTTCGCGAAGGGCGGCGGCTATTTCCGGCTCGCCTGCGAGAAGGGCCGGCTCGGCGCGTGCTCGGATCTGGGCGAGCTCCTGCGCGACGGCCTCGGCGTCGTCGCGAACCCGGCCCAGGCGCAGGTGGCGTTCGACCTGGCGTGCGCGGACAACGAGGCGAACGCCTGTGACCAGCTCGGCCACATGTACCAGGACGGCGCGATCCCGATCGATCTCGGCGCCGCGACGGCCGCCTTCGTGAAGTCCTGCAACGGCAATGATGCCCACGCCTGCAGCGACGGCGGCTGGGCCTACGCGACGGGCCGCGGCGTCGGCATCGATCGCGCCCGCGGCGTGGAGATGCTGCGCAAGGGCTGCCGGGGCGGGAACACGTGGGGCTGCGAGAAGCTGACCGGCCTCGGCGAGACGCCCTGACCTCGCGCTGACCGCAGAACGTCTCTCGGGACCGCCCGCCCGGCGGTCCTTCGTCCCCCCGTGGCCTCTTCGAGGATCCTCCATGTCGCTGCCCTCCACCGCCCATCGTCCGATCTCCGAGCAGCTCTTCGCCCGCGGGAAGGAGCTCCTCCCCGGCGGCGTGAACTCGCCCGTCCGCGCCTTCCGCGGCGTCGGCGGCACGCCCGTCTTCTTCCGCTCCGCGAAGGGCGCGTGGCTCACGGACGCCGACGGCCACCGCTACGTCGATCTCGTCGGCTCGTGGGGCCCCATGCTCTTCGGCCACGCCTACGGCCCGGTGACCGACGCGCTGCGCGAGGCGGCGCTCTCCGGGACGAGCTTCGGCGCGCCCCACGAGGGCGAGCTGCTGATCGCGGAGCTCGTGAGGCGGCTCGTGCCGTCGATGCAGATGATGCGGATGGTCTCGTCGGGCACGGAGGCGACGGCCGCCGCGATCCGGCTGGCGCGCGGCTTCACGTCGCGCGATCGCATCCTGAAGTTCGACGGCTGCTACCACGGCGCGAGCGACTCGCTCCTCGTGAAGGCCGGCTCCGGCGTCGAGACGCTCGGCCTGCCCGACTCGCCCGGCGTGCCCGCGGCGCTCGCGAAGCTCACGAGCACGCTGCCGTGGAACGACGTGCCCGCGGCCGAGGCGTTCTTCGCGGCGCATGGTGGCCAGATCGCCTGCGTCATCCTCGAGCCGACGATCGGCAACATGGGCTGCATCCCGGCGGCGAAGGGCTTCCTCGAGGCGCTCCGCGCGCTGACCGAAAAGCACGGCGCCCTGCTGATCTTCGACGAGGTGATGACCGGCTTCCGCGTCGCCCGCGGCGGCGCGCAGGAGCGCTTCGGGATCCGCCCGGATCTCTCGACGTTCGGCAAGGTGATCGGCGGCGGCCTGCCCGTCGGCGCCTACGGCGGCCGCGCGGACGTGATGGCCCACATCGCGCCGTCGGGCAGCGTCTACCAGGCAGGCACGCTGTCGGGGAACCCGCTCGCCGTCGCCGCCGGCCGCGCGATGCTCGAGGCGCTCGCGGACGGGACGGTCTACGCGACGCTCGAGGCGATCTCGGCAAAGCTGTCCGAGGCGCTCGTCGCGCCGCTGCGCGAGGCCGGCGTTCCTTTCCGCCTCAACCGGATGGGCTCGATGTTCACGGTCTTCTTCACGGCCACCGACGTCACCGACGCCGAGACCGCCCGCACGGCGGACAAGGCGCGCTTCGGCAAGTGGTTCCACGCGCTGCTCGATCGCGGCGTCTATCTCCCGCCGTCGCAGTTCGAGGCGGCGTTCGTCTCGGCGGCGCACGGCGAGGCGGAGCTCGCGCACGTGGCGGAGGCGGCGCGGGAGGCGGCGAAGGGTCTCTAGATCGGAGCGGGCGCGCGGCGGGCGCACCCCGCCGCGCTAGGGGCAGAGCGCGAGCGTCGCGCTGCCCGCGATCCCGTCGAGGTCCGGCACCAGCGGATCTCCCAGGCGCGCGCCGCCGCGATCGCCCCACGCGAGCACGCTGCCGTCCGCGCGCAGGCCGAGCGCGTGCCAGCGCCCGGCCGAGACGCCGACGAAGGGCTCGCCTGCGGGGAGCTCGATCGGGACGAGCAGGTGGTAGTCGACCGGCAGCTCCGGCCCGAGCTGCCAGCGGTCGGACTCGCCGCAGCCGAAGAGCCGGCCGTCGTTGGTCAACGCCAGCACGTAGGTCGCAGCCGCCTCGACGTCCGCGAACCGTACGCCCTCGGAGGACTCGATCGGCGCAGGCTCCGCCCGGCTCGCGAACGTCTCCTCGCCCGGAACGCCGAAATTCGCCGTCCGACCGAAGCCCCACAGCC
>CAYHCR010000429.1:0-4411 GCA_964354895.1 uncultured Myxococcales bacterium
TCCTTGCGGGGCTCGTCCTTGCGGGGCTCGTCCTTGCGGGGCTCGTCCTTGCGGGGCTCGTCCTTGCGGGCCTCGGGCGCCGTGGCGAAGAGCACGAGATCGCCCCGGCGCAGGAAGCGACGATCGGGGAAGGCGGCGTAGAAATCATCGAGCAACGGGCCGATCGCGGTGTATCGGTCCTCGCGCTTGTCGGTCGTCATCTTGTCGAAGATCGGATCGAGCCGCTGCGGCACGTCGCGGTTCACCGCGCTCGGCAGCGGGGACCGCCGCCCCGGCAGCGCGCCGGTGAGCAGCTCGTAGAGCAGGATCCCCAGCGAGTAGACGTCGGCCTCGGGCCCGGCGACCGCGCCCGGCTTGCCGAGCAGCTCGGGCGGAAGGTATGCCATCGCCCCGGAGCCGAGGAACACCTGCGGCAGACCTTTACTCGCGTCGACCTCGATCACGCGCGTGAGGCCGAAGTCGGAGAGCTTCCCGTTGCCGCGATCGTCGAAGAGCACGTTCTCCGGCTTGAGCCCCTGGTGCACGACGCCCATGTTATGGGCCGCCTCGAGCGCGTAGGCGAGCTGCAGGAAGAGCCGGAGCGCCGCCTCGACCGGCATCCCTTTTCCGCCCGAGGCGTCGAGCCGGGCGCGCAGCGAGCCGCCGCCGCAGAGCTCCATCGCGAACCACGGCCGCGCGACGTCGACGTTCTGGTCGAAGAGCTGGACCACGTTGGGGTGACGGATCTGGGCCTGCTGCGAGAGCTCCTTCTTGATCCGCTTCACGACCTCGCCGCGCTGCAGGAACGAGAAATAGCCAAAGAGATCCCGCAGCTCCTTGATCGCGACCTCGAGGCCCAGCCCCTGGTGTTTGCCGCGATAGACCGTGCCGAGCGCGCCGGAGCCGAGCGCGTCGTAGCGGACGTAGCGCAGGTCGAGCTCGGTGCCTCGGGCGGCGAGCGGGCTCGTCGGCGCGCTCGCCGCGGGGAGCTCCTGCGTCGGTGTGCGATGGACCTCGCGCACGGAGGGCATCGAGCCGGTCGGCGCCGTGATGGAGATGCGGCCGGTCGGCGCGGCGGGGCGCGGGAGGATCGCCGCGGCGGGCCCCGGCGTCAGCGCAGGCTGCGGCTCCGGCCGGACCCACGACGACTCCTCGCGGGCGGCGGCGGGCGGCGGCGGCGGCGGCACGCGCGCGTGCGGGAGCGGCGGCGGCGGCGGCGGCGAGGGCGCCAGACCTGCGTCGGTGTTCTCCTCCTCCTCGACCGCGGGCTCCTCCTCGATCCGATCGGCGAAGTGCGCGCCGATCGCCTCGTCGAGCCGGGCCCCTTCGCCGTCTATCGCGCCCTCACCATCGCTCGTCAGCGTCAACGAGCCCTCGTGCAGCGCGATGAAGGCGTGCTTGCGGAGGAAGAGGAAGTAGTCGTCGAAGTCGAGCGCGAGCGAGCCCTCGAGGCGCGCCTTCACGTCGGGCAGCTTCGTGCTCCGGCCCGCGGCGGCCGCCTCGCGCAGGGAACGCAGGAGCGCGCGCGCGTCGCCGGTGAGCAGATCGCGGGTGACCAGGATGTCGTCGGCCATGGGGCCTCGAGCGCCGTCTGGCGCGTGCGTCGGGTGGGGCGGAAGGAGGCGGAGATCCTGCCGTCCGGCGGGCGCTGCGGCAAGGCTCCTTGCTGCGCCTGGAGCTGAGGTCTAGAAACCACTCCTTGGCCGACCTCCTCCGCGCGGGCCGCGGCGCCCTGCTCTGCTATCGCTTCTTCGACGTCGGCGATCAGATCGCGCTGGCCGAGGTCGAGCGGCTGCTGCGCGCGAGCGGTGGATGGAGGCGCTTCCGCTTCACGCGCGAGGGCGCCGAGGCGCTCGATCTGGCCGCGCCACCGCTGGACGTCGAGCTCGGCCCGCGCTCGCTGGTGCTGCCGAAGATGAACCGTACGATCGAGGCGCTCGCGAGCGCGCGGATCTACGAGTACGGCGCGGTCTCGATCCGCTTCGAGATCCCGATCGAGGCGGACACGCCGCTGCAGGCGCTCATCCCGCTCGCGGACGAGCTCTACGACAGCCCGGTGCTCGACGAGGCCGGCCGCCAGCTCTACGAGAAGCTGCTGCCCCGCATCGAGCGCGCGATCGAGACGCCGCACCACTGGCACGGCGACGAGTCGTACACGGTGATCTTCGTCGAGGAGCTGCGCGGCGGGACGGTCGACGAGCTGCTCGCCGCACCCTGGCTGCCGAACCTGATCGTCGGCGAGCCGGAGCAGGCGGCGCTCTCGGATCAGGAGCACGACGACGTGCGCCGCCACGCCTACCGCTACGGCCGCAGCGACGTCGCGATCGTCGACTGGAACAGCGCGCTGGTCGTCGAGCCCGGCGGCAGCCGCGACATCCCCGACCTCCTCGAGTACGCGACGAGCCAGCTGCTCGAGCTGCGCTACTACGACGATCTCTTCGACCGGGAGCTGCAGGCGATCCACGGCGAGCTCGGCCGGGTGAAGCGCCGCAGGATCCCCGCGCTGATCTTCCACCCGTACGGCCGGCTCGCGCGGCGCGTGCAGGAGCGCTTCCTGGAGCTCGCGGAGTTCACCGAGCGTGTCGACAACGCCGTGAAGGTCGTCGGCGATTTCTATCTGGCGCGGGTCTACTCCGAGGCCGTCGAGCGCTTCCGCATCCCCGCGTGGCAGCGCTCGATCGATCGCAAGCAGCAGCTCGTGATGCAGGTCTACGAGCTGCTCAAGGGCGACGTCGAGGTGCGCCGCGCGTCGATCCTCGAGACGACGATCATCGTCCTGATCGTGCTCGAGATCGTGATGGCGCTGACCGGCGTCGTGAAGGGCTGATGCGCTCCGGAGAAGTATTGCCGGCCCTGCTGAAGCCGGTCGGGCTGGCCCTGGGCGGCTGGCTCGGCTGGAGCGCGTGGGCGCTGCCGGGCGCGGTCGGCGGCGCGGCGCTCGGGTTCTTCCTGCTCCCGCTCCTCGGCGCGGGGCTCGTCGCCGTGCTCGGCCGCGGCCGCTGATCAACGCTCCGCGCGGACCAGTCGACCGTCGCCGCGGCGGCGCAGGATGCCCTGTTCGGTGATCCACGCCGTCACGTAGCGCGCGGGCGTGACGTCGAAGCTCGGGTGGCGCGCCTGCACACCTTCCGGCGCGGTCCGCACCCCGCCGAAGCCGAGCACCTCTGCGGGATCCCGCTCTTCGATCGGGATGTGCGCGCCGTCGGGCGTGGCCGGATCGCGCGTGCTCTCCGGCGCCGCCACGTAGAACGGCAGGCCGTGCGCGTGGGCGAGGACCGCGACGGGGTAGGTGCCGATCTTGTTCGCCGTGTCGCCGTTCACCGCGATGCGATCGGCGCCGACGATCACCAGATCGATCTCGCCGCGCGCCATCAGGTGGCCCGCGGCGACGTCGGGCAGCACGGTGACGGGGATGCCGTCCTGCTGCAGCTCCCACGCGGTGAGCCGCGCGCCCTGCAGCCACGGCCGCGTCTCGTCGGCGAAGACCTGCACCTGTTTGCCCTGCGCCACCGCGCTGCGGATCACGCCGAGCGCCGTGCCGTGGCCCGCGGTCGCGAGCGCGCCGGCGTTGCAGTGCGTGAGGATCCGCGCGCCGTCGGGGACGAGCGCCGCGCCGTGCGCGCCCATCGCGCGGCAGGCGGCGAGGTCCTCGTCGAAGATCGCGTCTGCTTCGGCGCGCGCGGCGGCGGGCGAGGGATCGCGCGCGAAGCTCGCGAGCATGCGCTGCACGGCCCAGCGGAGGTTCACGGCGGTCGGGCGGGCGTTGGCGAGGCGCTCGGCGGCGGCGGGCAGCTCTGCCAGCCGGCCGGCGGCGTGGAGCCGGGCCACCTCGAGCGCGAGGCCCCAGGCGGCGGCGACGCCGATCGCGGGCGCGCCGCGCACGATCATGTCGCGGATGGCGGTGGCGGCCTCGTCGGAGGTGTGGCAGCGGACCCAGGCGATCGCGCCGGGGAGCTTGCGCTGGTCGAGCAGCAGGAGGGCGTCGCCGTCGAGCGAGACGTGCCGTGGGAGGGCCATGGAGGCGGAGGGTAGCGGCTCTCGCGACGAACGGAAGCGCAGAAGTCGCGCACCTTCGGAACCTCTCCGCGGAGCCGCTGTCTCTCTCCCCGAGCCGTCACCGCGTCGGGCCGGCACACAAGGAGCCACACATGCAGCACGACCTCGGGTCCTCGGGGCTGGCGGAGCCCTGCCTCGCGCTGGAGCTGTGCGTGCGGTGGGGCGATACGCCCGTCGAGCGGCAGCTGCTGCGCGCGGGCGCCCTCTTCGCGGGGCCGCCGGGCTCAGCAGAGCTGCCCGCGCCGGAGCGGGAGCGCTTCCAGCTCGTCGCGGTGGACGGCCCGCGCGCGACGCTCTCCCTCCCGGACGGCGTCGTCGCGACGATCACCTCTGCGGCCGGCGCGCGCGAGGTGACGGCGCACGCGTGGATCGGCCG